>NZ_JBFAXI010000058.1:0-50715 GCF_040680735.1 Streptomyces sp. NPDC051987
GTCGTGGCGCCGGCGGCGCCGGTCGTGCCCTTGCGGCGGGCAGCGCCACGGCCGCCGGGCGCCGGGGTTCCGGCCGACGCCCCCGCGGTCGCGGACCGGAGGCCCGAGTCCCGGCCGCCCGTCCCGGGGGCCGCTTCGCTCCGGCCCCCGCCGCCGCGGCGGCGGGACCGCCTGCCCGAGCCCGGCTTGGTGTCGGTCTTCCGGTCCGCTCGGGGCGCCGCGGTCGGCGCAGGCTGCGGAAGTTCGATGACGACGGGCACACCGGAGGGCTCGCGGGCGCCGGTGATCGTGGCCAGCTCCGTGTCGCTCGACGTGACGCGGGCCGACCGGGGCCTGATGCCGGCGTCCGACATGAGCCGGGTGACGTCCCGCTTCTGGTCCGGCAGGACCAGCGTGACCACGCTGCCGGAGCCGCCCGCGCGCGCCGTGCGGCCGCCCCGGTGGACGTAGTCCTTGTGGTCGGTGGGCGGATCGACGTTCACGACGAGGTCGAGGTCGTCGATGTGTATGCCGCGGGCCGCGACGTTCGTCGCCACCAGGGCGGTGACCTGGCCGTTCTTGAACTGCTCCAGCGTGCGGTTGCGCTGCGGCTGGGAGCGGCCGCCGTGCAGTGCCGCCGCGCGGACACCGACGGCCAGCAGCCGCTTGGCGAGCCGGTCGGCGGACCGCTTGGTGTCGAGGAAGAGGATGACCCGGCCGTCCCGGGCCGCGATCCGCGTGGTCACGGCCTTCTTGTCGGTCTCGTCCTGGACGTGCAGCACGTGGTGCTCCATGGTGGTGACCGCCCCCGCCGACGGGTCCACGGAGTGCACCACCGGGTCGCTCAGGAACCGCTGCACCAGACGGTCGATGTTGCGGTCGAGGGTGGCCGAGAAGAGCAGCCGCTGTCCGTCGGGCCGTACCTTCTCGATCAGTTTGGTGATCTGCGGCAGGAAACCCATGTCGGTCATCTGGTCGGCCTCGTCCAGCACCGTGATGCGGACGTCGCCGAGCACGCAGTCCCCGCGTTCCACGAGGTCGTTGAGCCGGCCCGGACTCGCCACGACCACCTCGGCGCCGCGCCGGAGGGTGGCGGCCTGCTTGGTGATCGACAGCCCGCCGACCACGGTGGCCAGCCGCAGGTTCACCGCCGTCGCGTACGGCGTCAGCGCGTCCGTCACCTGCTGGGCGAGCTCACGGGTGGGCACCAGGACGAGGGCGAGCGGCGCCCTGGGCTCGGCGCGCAGTCCGGCCGTACGGGCCAGCACCGCCAGCCCGAACGCGAGGGTCTTGCCGGAGCCGGTGCGGCCGCGTCCCAGCAGGTCACGGCCGGCCAGCGAGTTGGGCAGCGTGGCGGCCTGGATAGGGAACGGGGTCGTCACACCCTGCGCGGTCAAGGTTTTCAGCAGCGCCGCGGGCATGTCCAGGGCGGCGAAGTCGTCGACGGCGGGAAGCGCGGGTGTCGTGCTCTGGGGCAGCCGGAACTCGCGCGGTGCCGACCCGGACGGCGGCGCCGACGGGGCCGAACGGGCCGACGAGGTGCGCCTGTTCGGCGTCTGGGGCCTGCGGGACATGCGGTGGTCTGCCTTCCTGGAAACAGCGCAAACCGGGGTCCGCACCAGTGACGGTGCGGACCCCGGTGAGCGGATACGCGTCCGGCGATCAGGCGGGGACGATGTTCTCCGCCTGCGGGCCCTTCTGGCCCTGGGTCACGTCGAAGGAGACCCGCTGGCCCTCCTGGAGCTCACGGAAACCCTGGGACTGGATGTTCGAGTAGTGAGCGAAGACGTCGGGGCCGCCGCCGTCCTGCTGGATGAAGCCGAAACCCTTTTCGGCGTTGAACCACTTCACGGTTCCCTGTGCCATGACCTTCTCCTTCTGTAGGCAGAGGCCCCATCCGGAGATGCCGGAAAAACAAATAATGCGCCCGAAGGATAAACATTCCCGTCAGGCGCACATAGGTTCATGGGTACCACAACTGCAACGTCTCCAACCTTAGCACAGCTCCCCCGCAGACCGCCCGGCCCCATGCCGGCGATGGCGACGGTCGTGACCGCGTGACGTCGGGTCTCCTCTGGTCGTTCCGAGCCGGTACCAGCGCTGCGCGTGACGGTCTTGCTGGCCCATCCACACATGGCACCAGGCTGCGATCCTCGGGGTGCGCTCGTCACGGCTCGGCGAAGAGGAGCGTGACCGGCGGATCGCCCGCCTCTCCGTCTACGAGGTCTCGCCGACACGCCACGTCAACGCGTCGCCGGACCTCTCCGCCCTGGCCGCGACCCCGCTGCTCTGCGCGGTGTTGTGCAAGCTCCACGAGGTTCATGGCACCCGGCTCCCACGCTTCCGGCAGCAACTGCACGCGCGGACCGTCGACATGATGCTCGGCCTGCGCGACGCGGACCGTGAGGTGCCCGAGCCACTTCCTGGCCTGGACATCGAGCAACGCCGGGCGGTTCTCCAGGGACCGGATCACATGGGGCTGAGGTACTGACACCACCCCTCAAATCGGTAGCGGCGCAATGCCGGTGCCGCTAGGTTGATGTCCGCTCCACACGGTGGCTGTCGGCTGCCGTTGCCGGCCGAGCGAGGAACGGGAGGTGTTGACCGATGACTGTCGTTGCGATGGGCGCTGCCCGCGATCAGAAGTTCATCCATTCCACCTCCGCGGCCACCGGCTGACCTCTCCGCTTTCCGGGGCCGCCCTTGTGAAGGGTCACCCTTGACTTCCAGCTCTGCTGTTTTCTCCGCGCTCGCTCCCTACGGCTGGGACGAGACCTGGGCGAAGGCGTTCGCCCCCTACGACGCCGAAGGCCTGCTGGCCGGACGCGTCGTCCGGGTCGACCGCGGGCAGTGCGACGTGATGACCGCCGGCGGTCCGCTGCGCGCCGACACCGCGTTCGTCACGCCGCACGATCCGCTGCGCGTCGTCTGCACCGGCGACTGGGTCGCCGTGGAGCCCGGCGGCAACCCCCGGTACGTGCGCGCGTATCTGCCCCGCCGCACCGCCTTCGTGCGCTCCACCTCCTCCAAGCGGTCCGAGGGGCAGATCCTCGCCGCCAACGTCGACCACGCGATCGTCGCGGTCTCCCTCGCCGTCGAACTCGACCTCGGCCGCGTCGAGCGATTCCTGGCGCTGGCCTGGGAGTCCGGGGCGCAGCCGGTCGTCGTCCTCACCAAGGCCGACCTGGTCCCGGACCCGGCGACCCTCGCGCACCTCGTCCAGGACGTCGAGACGACGGCCCCGGGCGTACCCGTCCTGACGGTCAGCGCGCACGCCGGGGACGGCCTGGACACACTGGTCGCCCTCGTCGGCTCCGGCACGTCGGTGCTGCTCGGCCAGTCCGGCGCCGGCAAGTCCACCCTCGCCAACGCGCTGCTCGGGGAGGACGTGATGGACGTCCGGGCCGCCCGGGACGTCGACGGCAAGGGCCGGCACACCACCACCACCCGCAACCTCCTCGCCCTCCCGGGCGGGGGCGTGCTGATCGACACGCCCGGACTGCGGGGCGTGGGGCTGTTCGACGCCGAGACCGGGGTCGGGCAGGTGTTCGCCGAGATCGAGGAACTGGCGGAGGACTGCCGGTTCGCCGACTGCGGGCACGAGAGCGAGCCGGGCTGCGCGGTGCGCTCCGCGGTGGCGGCCGGGGAACTGCCCGTGCGCCGGCTGGACAGCTACCGCAAGCTGATGCGGGAGAACCAGTGGATCGTCGCGAAGACCGACGCACGGGTCCGGGCCGAGATGAAGAAGGACTGGAAGAAGCGGGGCGCGGAGGGGAAGGCGGCGATGGAGGCGAAGCGGGGGCGGTGGCGGTAGCCGTTCCGGCGCGGGCGCGTGGCGGCCAGGGGCGCGGGCAACCGCGCGACCTGCCCCCACGGCCCGCGGCTGCACACTCACCGTCGTCACTGCTCCACCCCGTCTCACCCGCACTCGAACGGTCGGCACCGCTCCACCCCGTCTCACCCGCATCCCCACCGTCGGCCTCCCTCCACTCCGTCTCACCGGCACCCGAACTGTCGGCCTCCCTCCACTCCGTCTCACCGGCACCCGAACTGTCGGCCTCCCTCCACTCCGTCTCACCGGCACCCGAACTGTCGGCCTCCCTCCACTCCGTCTCACCCGCATCCCCACCGTCGGCCTCCCTCCACCCCGTCTCACCGGCACCCGAACTGTCGGCCCCCCTCCACCCCGTCTCACCCGCACCCGAACTGGGAAGCGCCGCCCCGGCCCTCCGGTCGCCGACCCGCTGCGCCAGCCGGGTGGTGTGGCGGTCGGGTTGCTGTCCGGGGCGATCCCCGTGTGCCACCTTCCCCTCCAGTGGGCCTTCGGAAGGGCAGGTGTGGATGGGCACGGTCGGGCGACTGCTCGCGGTGGTGTCGCTGCTGGTGCTGGGGGTGACCGGCCGGGCCGGTGCCGGCGAGGGGCCCGCGCCGTGGGCCGGTAGCTGGGAGGCCGCGCCCTCCGGTACCGACCCGGCCGTGCCCGGCGCCGCGTTCCGCAACGTCCTTCACCTGAGCGTCGGGGGCGACGTGATCCGCGTGCGGGTCAGCAACCGGCTCGGCAGCGCCCCGCTCCGGCTCGGCGCCGTCACCGTCGCTCTGCGCCGGGGCGCCGGCCCGGACGCCGTACCCGGCTCGATGCGCGCCGCCACCTTCGCGGGCGCCGGCACCGCCGTCGTACCCGTCGGGCAGGACCTGGTCAGCGACCCGGTGCCGCTCACCGTCCCGGCCGCCGCCGATCTGCTGGTCACCGTCGAGACCCCCGGGGACTCCGGGCCCGCCACCTACCACCGGGTCGCCCTCCAGACCAGCTACCTCGCCGAGCAGGGCGCCGGCCGGGCCGCCGACGAGGACGGGGGCGCCTACACCCGCACCACCGGCCACTGGTACTACGTCACCGGCGTCGACGTCGAGGCCGCGGCCCGCGGCAGCGTGGTCGCCTTCGGCGACTCCCTCACCGACGGCAACGGCACCAGCATGGACGCCAACCACCGCTGGCCAGACCGGCTCGCGGCCCGGCTGCGGCCCTTCCGGGTCGGCGTCCTCAACGCCGGGATCTCCGGCAACCGGCTCCTGCTCGACAGCACCGGCGGACCGGCCGCCCTGCGGCGCCTGGACGCCGACGCGCTCGACCGGAGCGGGGTGCGGACCCTGGTCGTGCTCGAAGGCATCAACGACATCAAGGGCACCCCGGAGGCCACGGACCCCGCCGACTTCGTGCGGGCCTACCGGACCCTCGTCACCCGCGCCCACCACCGGGGGATCCGGGTGATCGGCGCGACCCTCACACCGTACGCCGGGTACAGCGGGTACACCGACGCCCGGGAGGCCGTACGGCAGGCGGTGAACGCCCTGATCCGCACCCGGCACGTCTTCGACGCGTACGTCGACTTCGACGCCGTCGTACGGGATCCGCAGCGGCCCGGCCGCATCCGGCCCGCCTACGACCCGGGCGACCACCTCCACTTCAACGACGCCGGCACGCGCGCCCTGGCCGACGCCGTCCCGCTCGCCGACCTGCTCCGGCCGGTCAGCCGGCCCAGATCACCGCGGTCAGCCAGCCGGCCGTGACCAGCAGGCAGGCGAACAGCTCCGCCAGCACGCTGGAGCCGCCCGCGTTCATGGTGGTGCGCAGGGCTGCCCGCGCCTCGGCGCGCCGGCCGAGACGGAGACGTTCGTGCAGGTAGATCCCGGCCATGAAACCGGGGATCGCGCCGAGCACGGGCACCACCACGAAGCCGAGGACGGCGCCGATGCCGGCGTACACGGCCATGCGGGGGGTGGCGCCGCTCGCCCGGAGCCGACGCGGCGGCAGGGCCCAGCGGACCGCCAGCGCCGACAGCAGCACCACGGTCGCCCCGACCAGGACCGTCCATGCCACCGGGCGCGGGTCGTACAGCGCCCACCACAGCACCGCGGCCCACACCAGGGCTGTACGGGGCACCCCGGGCACCAGCACCCCGCACAGGCCGAGCACCAGCACCAGGCCGACCAGCAGGAGTTCCCCTGGTCCCATCTGCCCAGAGTGCCGGACGGGGGCGGGAGGCGCAGGTCGTTTCGCACGGGAGACCGACCAGCCGTTCACAGCTGACCGTCAGGAAGGCCCGTCATCTGTCGCCGGGTGGTTCTCCCGTGGGGGGCGACCACCCGGCGACTCGCACGTCTCAGCCCGCGGCACCCCCGGCACCTGCGGCACTCCGGTCGGCCGTGCCTCGCCTGTGACTTCGCGCGGTAGATGGCCAGCGGCGGACAGAGAAGCGCAGGTCATCGCCTCGTGACCAGTCGTAGTTGGCCATTGTGACGACCGATAGTTGGCCAGTCGGGATGTCGACGGGCCATTCCCGCCGGGCGTTTGTCTTGTCGCTCCGGACAGGCTCATGGGCTGGCCGAGGCCGTATGTACCGAGGAGGACACGGAGGAACTGCGCAGGTCTGCCGTCGTGGCGCCCACCACGGCCACGGCGCCGAGGCAGAGCAGGCCACCGCTGACGAGGGCCGTTGCTCCCGAGGTGGCATCTGCCACGAGGCCGCCCCGCATGTTGCCGATGTCGGGCCCGGCTTGCCCGACAAGCTGTTCAGCTGCACTGACGCGGCCAAGTAGCTCGTGAGGTGTGTGCATCTGGACGACGGTGCTCCGGGAGACGACGGAGACGGTGTCGGCGGCGCCGGCTACGACGAGGAAGGCCAAACCGATCCATCGGTTGGGTGATATGCCGAACAGCGTCAACGCTGCGCCCCAGGTGGCGGAACCGCCGAGCATCACCAGGCCGGGGCGGGGGAACCGGGTGAAGGTGCCGGAGAAGAGTGACGCTGCAACGCCGCCGACAGCGATGGCTGTGAGGAACAGTCCGAGAGTGCGCGGGTTGCCGTCGAACCGTTCTGCGTTGATCAAGGGAAACAGGCTGATGGGCATCGACAGCACGGTGGTGGCCAGGTCTGTGAGCAGGGCCCCGCGAATGACGGGGGTGCGGCCCAAGAAGGCCAGGCCGTCCAGAACCCCCCGCAGGCCGGGCCGTGCAGGCTCGTCTCCGGAGTTCATCTGCGGCAAGCCGAAGGCACCGTAGAACGCGGCGACGAACGTCAAGGCGTCGATCAGATAGCAGGCGCCGACTCCCAGCCCGCCCACGATCAATCCGCCGAGCGCGGGACCAAGCAGCATGGCGCCCTGGAAGGCGATTCGTCGCAACGCCAGTCCTGCGGCCAGTTGCTGCTTGGGCAGGAGGTGCGGGATGAAGGTGCGCGAGGCCGGGCCGCCGCCTGCGACGAAGCATGACTGAAGGGCGACGAGCCCCAGCACGCCAGCGGCAGGACCATGCCCGAGGACGCCCTGCAGTGCGAGCAGGAGCGAACACACGGCCTGTCCGCTGGTCGTGAACAGGTAGAACTTCCGGCGGTCCACCCGGTCGACGAGCGATCCGGCGAACAGTCCGAGCGCGATGAGCGGAACCGCCTGGGCCAGCCCGACAGCACCCGTCCAGGTGGGGCTCTTCGTCAACTGCCAGACCTGGAACATGACGGCGACGAGCGTCATCTGGCTGCCGAAACCGGACAGGGTCTGGCCGATCCACAACCGCCGGAACGGTGGTGACGACCGTAAAGGAGTCACGTCGATCAGCGTGCGCTTCAGCCCCATGCGGGATCCTCCGCCAGCTTCTCGGCGATCCGGTCGTGGAAGCTCTTGCGCTCCAGAGCCCGCTCGATATCGGTGACGGCCTGGGAGAGCGGGTAGGGAATCTCGGCTTCCAGGTCAGCGACGGCGGCCTCGGTGGCCTGCCATTCCGCCGCCAGGCGATCCACGACGCGGCGGGCCTTGTCAGTGAGCGTCACCTTCCTGGTGCGTGCGTCCTCGCCCACGACGGTCTGAACCCAGCCGGCTGTGCGCATCGCGGCGACCTTCTGGCTGAGTGCCGAATGTGTGCGCTGGACTGACTCGGCCAGTTCCGCGATGGTCATGGGTCCGCAGGCGTGAAGCCGGAGCAACTCCATTACAAAGCTGGGCTTGAGCCCCTCGATCTGTTGCTCGGAGTAGATCCGGGCGATGTCGGCGTCCATGGACGCCTGCAGTAGGCGCAGGGGCCGCCAGAGGCTCTGCTGCGTCGGGTCGAGCGCGGGGGTGTCGGCCATGCTGTGCATCGTAAAGCACTTATATAAGCGCTGTTGTTTTTTACTCGGCTCTCGACGGGAACCTCAAACACTTGCCTGGTTGCTGGCGAGTTGGTCGGCGTACTCCGTCAGCAGCGACTTGAGCTGGGCGTCATGGGTGTTCGGTCTCGGGGTGGCGAGGCAGTTGGTGATCGATCCCCAGTGCCTTCGGTGCCGTAGCTGGGGCGGCAGGGCGGGGATGAGAGGGGCGAGCGCGCGTTCGCTGCCGGTGACGCGCGACCAGACGAATTCCGAAGCGGCCTGGTGCTTCCGTGGGCTGTCGACGGGTGGGGTGGTGCCGGGCCTCGGAGTGACCTGCGCCCAGACAGTGGCCCAGTGCGTTTGGGGCAGCGTCCAGGTCGCCAGGCTGATCCGGCGGTGGCGGTAGTCGGTGGTGCAGGTGGTGTCGCTGATCCGGTTCGCCAGGAGTTCGATCTCTCGGTCGTTGAGGAACAGGGCGATGGGCAAGCGTTGGTTGCCGGCTCGGCGCTCGGGCCAGGTATCGGGGATGCCGAGGAAGCGCGCCGCCGCCTGGACACCCATGTGGGACACCATCCGAATGAGCCGGACGGCGGCTGCACGACGCTGCATCGGATGCCGGAGGCGTGGGGCGAGGAGGTCGCCGTTGGGGTATTCCAGCCAGTGGTCAGGCAGCCATTGGGGGTGTGCTCTGGGCGGTAGCTGTCCGAACCGAGTCGGCTGCTGGGACCGCGCGCCAGATTCTGCGACCGGCGGTCTCGGGCCTGCATGACCGCGCTGCGAAAGGAGAGCGAAGCGTGGAACAGGTGAAGGTCGGTCCGCCCCCATTTCCCGGAGTCCGGGTCGGGCCCGGAGCGGAGCACCACTCACGCAAGCAGCACAGCAGCCCCACTCCTGCCCCGTGTACCGAAGGACGTACTTGATCAGAAGACGCGTCTCACGACCGCCCGATCGAGGGAGCCGGCCAAGGATCGAACGAGATGGCCAACTACCAGTCGACGTCACATCGCCCGTGTCGTCGATCCCGTTTCGCCGTACGGGTGTTCAGGACGTCACTCGCCATGCCGTTCGAGACGGGCTCGGGTGCGGGATTTTCCCGATGCCCCGTTTTCATCCGGCCCGTGCGGTGGACAATTAGGGGCATGAGCCAGCCAGGGGGTAGGCCCGCCCGTCATGACGACGACTGGTGGGGGCAGTTGTACGACGACTCCACCGAGGACACCGGGCCGACGGCCGCGCCGGATTCCCTGGACGACCGCTTCGCCTCGGCGAAGAAGACGGTGGGGGGCCGTCGAGGCGGCACCGCGGAACCGGGCGACGAGCAGCCACCGCCGACCGTGCCGGCCCAGCGGGCGCCCACCGTCCCCGCCGAGGGCACCGGGGCCGCTTCGACGGCCTGGCCGTGGGACGAGGAGGGCACCGGGGCCGCTTCGCAGGGCTGGCCGTGGGAGGAGGACCAGGAGCTGCCGGAGGCGGACGACGACACCCCGGCCGGTTCCCACCCCGCGCCCCGGCCCGACCTGACGGCCCCGCCCTCGCATCCCGCCCCACAGACGCCGCAGACGCCGCAGGCCCCAGCGTCGCCGGAGCCGCCGGGCGCCTCGTACGGCCCACAGCCGCCGGAGCTGCCGGAGGCCGCATACGGTCCGCAGCCTGCGGAGCCCCCGGAGGCCTCGTACGGTCACCCGCCGGAGCCCCCGGGCGCCTTGTACGGTGCGCAGCCCCCCGAGCCGCCGGAGGCCGCATACCCTCCGCAAGCTCTGCAGGCTCTGCAAGCTCCGCACGAAGCGCCCTCGGCGCCCTCGGCCGTCCCTTCGGCCCCTTCGGCCTCCTCCGTCGACTACGTCGGCTCCGGACCGCCCACCTACGATGCCGAACCAACCGCCCTGCCCGCCGCCGACCCCGACGAACTCGGCGACCTGGTCGCCGACACCGTCCTGGAGGGCGCCCGGTACGGCTCCTGCACCCTGCGGGCCGTCTCGCAGCGCGGAGACTCCGCCCGGTACCGGGGCGAACCGCGCCGCGACGCCCTGCTCACCGCCCGGTTCGGGGCCGGCGAACAGGCCCTGGTCCTGGTCGCGATGGCCACCGGCGCCCGAGCCACCCCCGGCGCGCACCGGGCCGCCGCCGAGGTGTGCCAGTGGATCGCACGGGCCGTCGGCCGCAGCCATCAGCGGCTCACCGAGGACATCCAGGCCGCCCGGCGCGGCGACCTGAAGTCGGGGCTGCACCGGCTCACCGACCGCAGCCTCGGCAAGCTCCGCGCCAGCGCCGCCGAACAGGGCATCGCGCCCGAGGAGTACACGGCCAGCCTGCGCTGCCTCCTCCTCCCCGCCCACCCCCAGTGCCGCACCCGCGTCTTCTTCGGGGTCGGCGAGGGCGGGCTGTTCCGGCTCCGCGGCGGCGAGTGGCAGGACATCGAACCGCGCGTCGACACCGACGCCGTCGGCGAGCCGGTGCTCGGCTTCGGCTCGCTGCCCTCCGAGACCCCGCAGGGCGACCGGCTCACCATGGACCTCGGCATCCCGACCCCGCCGAGCCCCTACGAACCGGCCCCCGAGCCGCCCCGAGACCCGTTCCTGTTCCGGGCCTCGGTAGCCCGGCCGGGTGACGCCCTCGTGATGTGCACGGGCGGCCTCGCCGAGCCGCTGCGCGGCGAGCCCGCGCTCTGCGCCTACCTGGCCCGACGCTGGTACGGGCGCACCCCGCCGGGCCTCGCCGCCTTCCTCGCGGACGCCCAGGTACGGGTCAAGGGGTACGCCGACGACCGTACGGCGGCGGCCGTCTGGGAGGCGTGAGCGCGGCCGTTGTGGATACATGGAAGGGCATCGCGGGGGGAAGCCGGAGATCCGCGCAGCCGAAGGGTGCCCGACCGCCATGGCCAAGCAGAACGTCGCCGAGCAGTTCGTCGACATCCTCGTCCGCGCCGGGGTGCGCCGCCTCTACGGCGTCGTCGGCGACAGCCTCAACCCTGTCGTCGACGCCGTCCGCCGCAACTCCGCCATCGACTGGATCCACGTCCGCCACGAGGAGACCGCCGCCTTCGCGGCCGGCGCCGAGGCCCAGATCACCGGCACGCTGGCGGCCTGCGCCGGCTCCTGCGGGCCCGGCAACCTGCACCTGATCAACGGCTTGTACGACGCCCACCGTTCGATGGCCCCGGTGCTCGCCCTCGCCTCGCACATCCCCTCCAGCGAGATCGGCCTCGGGTACTTCCAGGAGACCCACCCCGACCGGCTCTTCCAGGAGTGCAGCCACTACAGCGAGTTGATCTCCAGCCCGCAGCAGATGCCCCGGCTGCTGCAGACCGCCATCCAGCACGCGGTCGGCCGCAGCGGGGTGAGCGTGGTGAGCCTGCCCGGTGACATCGCCGACCGGCCCGCCCCCGAGCAGTCCGCCTCGGCGGCCCTCGTCACCTCCCGGCCCACCGTCCGCCCCGGGGACGAGGAGCTCGACAAGCTGGTCGCGATGATCGACGCGGCGGACAAGGTGACCCTGTTCTGCGGCAGCGGCACGGCGGGCGCCCACGCCGAGGTCATGGAGCTGGCGGAGAAGATCAAGTCCCCGGTCGGCCATGCCCTGCGCGGCAAGGAGTGGATCCAGTACGACAACCCGTACGACGTCGGCATGAGCGGGCTGCTCGGCTACGGCGCCGCCTACGAGGCCACCCACGAGTGCGACCTGCTGATCCTGCTCGGCACCGACTTCCCGTACAACGCCTTCCTCCCCGACGACGTGCGGATCGTCCAGGTCGACGTCCGCCCCGAGGTGCTGGGCCGCCGCTCCCGGCTGGACCTCGCGGTCTGGGGCGATGTGCGCGAGACCCTGCGCTGCCTGGTGCCGCGGGTGCGGGCCAAGGAGAACCGGCGGTTCCTCGACCGGATGCTGAAGAAACACGCGGACGCGCTGGAGGGGGTGGTGAAGGCGTACACCAGGAAGGTCGAGAAGCACGTCCCCATCCATCCGGAGTACGTGGCCTCGGTCCTCGACGAACTCGCTGACGAAGACGCCGTGTTCACCGTCGACACCGGCATGTGCAACGTGTGGGCGGCCCGCTACATCTCGCCCAACGGCCGCCGCCGGGTGATCGGTTCGTTCTCGCACGGCTCGATGGCCAACGCGCTGCCGATGGCGATCGGCGCCCAGTTCACCGACCGGCGGCGGCAGGTCGTGTCGATGTCCGGGGACGGCGGATTCGCCATGCTGATGGGCGACTTCCTGACCCTCGTCCAGTACGACCTGCCGGTGAAGGTGGTCCTGTTCAACAACTCGGCGCTGAGCATGGTCGAGTTGGAGATGCTGGTCGGGGGGCTGCCCGCGTACGGCACCGCCAACACCAACCCCGACTTCGCCGCCGTCGCCCTGGCCTGCGGGGCCTACGGGGTGCGGGTCGAGAAGCCCAAGCAGCTCGCGGGGGCGCTGAAGGCCGCCTTCAGGCACAAGGGACCCGCCCTGGTCGACGTGGTCACCGACCCCAACGCGCTGTCCATCCCGCCGAAGATCAAAGCGGAGATGGTCACCGGCTTCGCGCTCTCCGCGTCCAAGATGGTCCTCGACGGCGGTGTCGGCCGGATGGTGCAGATGGCCCGCTCCAATCTGCGCAACGTGCCGCGGCCGTAGCTCAGCCTTCGGTCGGCACCCACTGGCGGACGCCGTCGACGAAGCCGTACCAGTAGTGCGGCAGGCCCTTGATCGAGCTGGTGCGGAACGGCCGGCCGTGGTCGTCGATCCGGACCGTTCCGCTGCGGCCCTGTGACGACCAGTCGAGTTCGAGGTACCAGCGGCAGTCGCAGCCGACGGTGCCGGCCTGCACCCGCAGCACCTCCGGGTCGGTGGCGGAGACCCGGTACGGCAGGTGCATGGTGGAGACGGTCTTCCCGTCGGGGCCCTCACCGGCTACGGGCCGGGCGATCGGACGGTCCTTGTCCAGGTTCACGTCGAAGTAGCGCGGGGTGAGCCCGCCGCCGCAGCCGTCGGCCATCGAGTACGCGATGCCGGGCGCGGGAGCCGTACGGCCGACCACGCGCACCCGCAGGTCCTCCAGCACGACGGCGGTGGACGAACGGCCCTGCACGGAGACCTCCACGATGGTGTTGCCGCCGTGCACCGCGCCCTGGGTGGCCGCCCAGGTGCCGGCGTCCTGCGGGGCGGGCGGCGGCGGAACCTGGGCCGGCTGCTTGTCGATGACGTAGTCGTGGTCGCAGCCCAGGTCCCACAGCTGCGAGTTCGCCGTCCAGGTGAGGGGCACCGCGGCGGGCTCCGTGCCCGGCCCGCCGGAGGAGGAGGCCGCGCTGTCGCCCGACGCGGAGGACGAGGTGGACGAGGGGGACGGGGATGACGGGGAGGACGCGGAAGGGGACGACGGGGTGGCCGAAGCGTGGTCCCGAGCCGGGCCGGTGGCGCCGCCGCGGTGGCGCTCGGTGTCACCGGCGGCGGTGGTGGTGCGGGTGGCGGCGGAGCCGGTGCCGCGGGCGCCGGTGCCGTCGGCCTGACGGCCGTCCGGGAGGGCGGCCAGGCTGCCCAGCGTCGCCAGGACCACGGTGACCACGGCCGAGGCGATCAACGTGCCCCGCCGCCGGTACCAGGGGCGCGCCACGGAGGCCGCTGCCACCGGGGGTTCGACAGCGGCTCCGGAAGTCCCCGCCGCTGCACGGGCACCGGCAGGTTCGGGGGCATCGTCGGTGGTCGGCACGGTCTCCGTTCTCTCCGCCGGCTCCGTGTCCGTCGCGCCCTCCACGGCGCGCGGTCGCTGTCGGGCCGCCGCGGCTCGTAGCCAGCACTCGTGGAGTTCGAGGCGTTCCTGCGGTGTCGCTCCGCAGAACGCCGCCAGCCGCTCCACCGGCGCGAAGTCCAGCGGCACCGCCTCGCCCGCGCAGTAGCGGTGCAGGGTGGAGGTGTTCATGTTCAGCCGACGGGCCAGGGAGCCGTAGCTCCGGTCCGTACGGTCCTTCAACTGCCGCAGCAGCGCCGCGAACTCCTCGACGTCGTCGCGCACGGACGCCCTCCCCCCGGTCGTCGCCATCCCAGGCACTCATATACCTGCACGTCAACAGGGCTGGGATGGTTCCAGGGCGGGGAAACGGGCGGTCGCCGTTGCGGTTCACGCCGGTGACGGCCGATGCTCTTGGTGTCGCGACCGAACGGGCCGGACCGACCAGTCGGCCACACCGGCGACAGCCCACACCCATGCACCGAACCACGGGGGATCACCCATGCCCAAGCGCACCCGAGCAGGCGCGCTCACCGCACTCGCCGGCGCCGCACTCGTCGCCGGTACCGCGCTCGCCGTTCCCGCGGCGGCCGCGCCCAAGGCGCCCGGCTTCCTCAAGGCGGCCGACCTGCCGCCGCGGGCCGGCACGTCCTGGACGGCCGGCAAGGTCACCGCCGGCATCCCGGAGGAGGTCAAGGAGGACATCTGCATCGGCGTCGGGCTCGGCCGCGGTCAGGACTCCTGGTACCGGACGTTCCGCACCGACCTCGACACGAGCGCCCGCCAGGTCAGCGCGGAACTGCCCAGCGTCCGCCTGGCGAAGGGCCGGTTCGCGAAGCTCGACGAGGACATCGTGTCCTGCGCGGACCGGATCGAGATGGCGGACCCGCAGATCCAGGCCACGTTCCAGGACCACGGCACCCTGCCGGTCGGGGACGGCGCCCATGTCTACGCCCTGCGCACCGTGACCGCCTGGGGCACCAGTGACATCCGGCTGATCTCCATCGGCCGGGAGGGGCGCACCGTCACGGTCGTGGACTGGGGGCAGCTCGGCGGCTTCGTGGACGCGCCCGTGAAGGCCTTCAAGAAGACCACCGTCACGGCCGTGAACCGGCTCCACTGACCCACACCGACCGGGGCCGCCCTCTCGCTCGGGGGAGGAGAGGACGGCCCCGGACACGGAAAAACCGCGCACCAAGACCCACGCACGAAATCCCACGCACCAAATCCCACGCACGGACAACCCGCGCACGGACAACCCGCGCACGGACAACCCATCTTCAGAACACGGGGAACAGACATGAGCAGCAAGACCCGCGCCGTCCTCACCGCCGGCGTCCTCGCCGTGGCCCTCGGCCTCGGCGCCACCGCCCAGGCCTCGGCCGGCGCCCCGCGCAGCGTGAGCGGCAGCCCCTCCGACAACATCACCCGCATCTCCGACTTCTACGGCGCCTACATCGACGCCGAGAGCGACCCGGACGGCAGCGGCAAGCTGCCCACCGCGCTGCGCGCCTACTACATCGCCCCCTCCTACCTGAAGAAGCTGCGGGCCTGGGAGGAGCGCGAGCACGCCGACGGGGTGCTGCGGGCCCAGAACACCCCGCTCAAGTGGAAGGTCACGGACAACGGCACCAGGAAGTACACGGAGGCCGTCATCACGCTCACCTGGAGCAGCAGCAGTGCCACGAAGCTGGTCGTCGACATGACCCGCGACACCCACAAGATCGTCAACATCGGCACCAAGGGCCTCGGGAGCAAGTAGCCGGAAGGACAGATTTCGGCCAGGTTCGCCAGTGCCGTGGACCGGGGGAATCAGCTCGGCGGCTTGCCCGAGGGGCTGATTCGCGCCGGGTCCACGGCACCGGTGGCGCGTACGGGACGGTCCGGGCGAGGGCGTGCGGACCGGAGCGGATCCGGGACTTGGCCGAACACCCGGCGGTCATCGACGTGACATGACTGGCCCGTGCCCGAGCGGGCATGGATCCCCGTGAACGTGTTCGATCAGGAGGGGATCCGGTAACGGCGTGCGGGCGGGGGCCATGAACAGTCAGGCACGAGGGGGCGGTCCCGTGGCCGTCGGGGCCTCCTCGGCGCAGACGGCAGGGGAACAGACCGACACGACGGAGCGGAACCAGCCGCCGCAGTTCCGGCGCCGGCTGGGGCGGTCGGACCTGCGGGCGGTGCCCGAGGCGCGCAGGGAACTGCGGGAACTGCTGCGGCACTGGGGTTGTCCCGGCCGCTCCGAGATCGCGGAACTGCTCACCAGTGAACTCGTCACCAACGCGCTGGTCCACACGGACCGCGAGGCGGTGCTGACGGCGGTCGTGGCGCCGAGCCAGCTACGCGTGGAGGTGCGGGACTTCGTGGCCCGCAGGCCGCGGGTGTGCGTCCCGGACATCGATGACGGCACGCACGGCCGGGGCCTGGTGCTGGTCGACGCGCTGGCCGACGCGTGGGGCGTCCAGCCGCACGAGGTCGGCAAGTCGGTGTGGTTCGAACTGGACGCGGACGCCGCCTAGCGGGACCACGGCCGGGGTGCGCGACGGGACGGGGGCGTGACCCTGGCGGTCACGCCCCCGTCCCGAGATGCCGTACGGCAGCGGTCGGTCAGCCGAACTGCTGCTCGAGGTCCTTGAGCTTGCGCTCCAGGGAGTCCAGGCGCGGCAGCGCCATTGTGTCGTCCTCCGCGGTCAGGTCGACGGTGATCGGGTCAGACCCTTTGCGGACGGGCTGAAGGGAGGGCCGCTGGCGTACGGGCAACTGCTCCGGCGCCGCTATGGCAGGCTCCGCAGTGGGCTGGGAGGCGCGCTCCACCTGGTGCACCTCGTCCTGCCGGCCGCGTCCGACGAAGCCGCGGTGGCCCCGGCTTATGGCCTTGAGCTGGGCCCGCTCCAGGCGGTCCTGCTCGCGGCGGCGCAGCCGGTTCGCCTCCTTCTGCCGCTTGTCCTCGCGCACCTCGTCGACCGCCTCGTCCAGGCTGCGCACGCCCTCCAGGAGCATCAGCGACCAGGCCTTGTAGGTCTCACGGGGGGCACGCAGCCAGCGGACGATACGGATCTGCGGCAGCGGGCGCGGCACCAGGCCCTGCTCGCGCAGGGCGGCCTTGCGGGTCTGCTTCAGCGCGCGGTCGAAGAGCACGGCCGCGGAGAGCGACATGCCGGCGAAGAACTGGGGAGCGCCCGCGTGGCCCCCGCCCCTGGGGGCGTGCACCCAGTTGAACCAGGCGGACGCGCCCGCGAAGGTCCACACGAGGATCCGGGAGCCGAGCGCGGCGTCACCGTGGCTGGCCTCACGCACCGCGAGGACGGAGCAGAACATCGCGGCGCCGTCCAGGCCGAACGGGACCAGGTACTCCCAGCCGCCGGAGAGGTTGAGGTTCTGCTGGCCGAAGCCGACCAGTCCGTGGAAGGAGAGGGCCGCGGACACCGCCGCACAGCAGAAGAGGAGCACGTAGGCGGCGGTGGCGTAGATGGCCTCCTTGCGCCGGCGGCGCTCCTCGCTGCGCTCCCACGAGTCGTCCTTCGCGTGCTCCCCGCCGGACCGCTTGGAGCGCGTCAGCACCGCCACCGCGACCAGCATGCCCAGGAGCAGTACGGCGCCGGGAAGCAGCCAGTTCAGCGATATGTCGGTCAGTCTCATCTAGGGGTCCCTTGCATTGGGATAGGGCGTATCGCCCGCCATAGTGGCCCAATCCCACGGGCCCTCAGGGGGTTTCGGGGCAAGAGGCCGCCAAGGAAGTGCAAGGGGATGCCCCAGGACGGCATTCTGCTCGAACTGCCGCATGAGGGGCGGGAGTTGAGTTCGAGTAAGACTACCCATACGGGTGGTTCCTCGGAAAGTTCCTGCGGCAAGTGAGGAAGTTGTGAATTCCCTGTCGTCACAGGAGCGCCCTCGCTGTCGGCGATCTTAGTGGATGCCGCGGGGTGCCGTGACCCGGGGGTGGGGTGGCGGGTGGGCTGAGGGAGGCTCAGGCCGCCGCGGCCGCCGCGAGCTTGGCGATCCGCGCGTCGTCGCAGGTGCGCGGGCAGGTGGCGCAGGTGTCCTCCGGGCGCAGGGTGTAGTACATGCAGCAGCTCGCCCGGTCCCGGGTGGCCAGCGGTTCCCCGCCGGGACCGGTCAGCACCCGGAAGGCGGCCGAGCCGACGTACGGCGCCGTCGCGCCCGGCAGCAGCTGTTCGAGCTCGCGTACGGCTCGCGCTTCCTCGCCGAGCGGTCCGGCGACGTACCAGAGCCCCTCGACGACCTCGTCCGTCGCCATGCCCCACAGCGCCCGCCCGCGCCGCCGCATCCGCGGCCCGAAGCCGCCGAGGACCGGTTCCAGGTGCTCGGCGACGGCCGCCCGCACCTCGGCCCGCAGCGCCTCCTCGCCGGACATCACGACCGCGCCGGGCAGCGCCGCCGCCGGGTCGCCCGGGAGGCAGGCGAAGGAGGCGACGCGCACGGCCATCCGGCCCGCCGTCCGGTCGTACGACACCTCGGTCGCCGGGAGACGGGGGACCCGGCGGTCCAGGAACCAGGGGAGGGTGATCAGGAGGCAGGCGGCCCAGCCGTACCGGTGCAGCCCGAAGCCCGCGACCACGTCGGGGCGGGCCGGCCTGCCCTCGTCCCGCAGGATCTGCTCCTCGTCCCAGGCCAGGAAGGCGTCCAGGGCGGAGCCGCCGGCCGCCAGCTCGGCGGCGCCCACCCAGCCGCCGCCCCGGGGTGCCGTGTCCCCGGGACCCAGCTCCGTGACCACCAGGGAGGGGCAGGCCTCGGTGAGGCGCGCGTAGGCGGCGGACACGGGGGAGGGCATGGAGAACCACCGATCGGACGCGGGCTGCGGACCAACTGCCGGATAAGTAAGCCTTACCTTACTCAGTCGTACGGAAGTTTGAACCAGCGCCTTGTGCGCCTAAGGTGCTTGACGGACAAGTAACAAACCGCCGTTAATGACCCGAGTGCCGACGACCCGGAGGAGACCCGTGAACCAGCGCGCGCACGCGGCTCCCGCCGAGACGGCCAGGGTGCCGGCGCAGTCGCGGTCGGAGCAGTCGGTGCGCGAGGCGCCCGGTTTCCCCGCCGGCCCGCCGGTGGCCCGGGGCGAGCACACGCACGGCGAGCGGCCGATCCCGCAGCCGAGGGTCGCCGTGCAGCGGCCGTCCGTGCGCGGGCAGGTTCTCGACGCACTGCGTACGGCACTGGTCAGCGGGGACCTGGCACCGGGCGCGGTGTACTCGGCGCCGGCGCTGGGGGAGCGGTTCGGGGTCTCCGCGACACCGGTGCGCGAGGCGATGCAGCAGCTGGCGCTGGAGGGCGCGGTCGAGGTCGTGCCCAACCGGGGGTTCCGGGTCGTCGAGCGGGGCGCTCGCGAACTCGCGGAGCTGGCCGAGGTGCGGGCGCTGATCGAGGTGCCGGTGATCCTGCGGCTGGCGCGCAGTGTGCCGGCCGAGCGGTGGGCCGCGTTGCGGCCGCTGGCCGAGGAGACGGTGCGGGCGGCGGCGTCGGGGTGCCGGGCGACGTACGCGGAGGCCGACCGGGCGTTCCACCGGGCGGTGCTGGCCCTCGCGGACAACGAGCAGCTGGTGCAGATCGCGGAGGACCTGCACCGGCGGGCGGTTCCGCGGCAGCGGGGGCGGGCCGACCTGATGGCGGACGCCGGGGAGCACGCGGCGTTGCTCGACGCCTTGGTGGCGGGGGAGCTGGACGCGGTGCGGAGGCTGGTGGCCGGGCATTTCGCCGCCGGCTGAGGGGGCCGACGGCTGTCCGCCGTAGGGCTGCGGACCGGATGCCGGGTGCGGGTGGTGCCTGGCTGGTCGCGCAGTTCCCCGCGCCGCCTGCGGGGCGCTTCACACACATGGCTCGGGGGTCCGGGGCGCGTGCCGGGTGCGCGTCCGTCGTGGCTGGTCGCGCAGTTCCCCGCGCCCCCTGCGGGGCGCTTCACACACATGGCTCGGGGGTCCGGGGCGCGTGCCGGGTGCGCGTCCGTCGTGGCTGGTCGTGCAGTTCCCCGCGCCCCTTGCGGGGCGCTCATGCCGTGGCTGCTCCCGGTGGGGTGAGTTGTCTGGCCAGCCAGGTCGGGACGCCGCCCAGCAGGCGGAACAGGCGGCCCGCCTCCTCCCGCAGCCGCGACGCCTCCGGCTCGGACTCCGTGTCGGCCAGGGACGCGAGGGCGGGGGCCGTGCCCACCAGGTAGCCCAGTTCCTCCCTGATCCGCAGCGACTCGGCGAATCCGTGCCGCGCCTCGCTCACCTCCCCGTCCCGCAGCGCCAGACCGGCCAGGTGGCGCCAGGTGAAGGAGAGGAGGAGGTGGTCGGCGTGGGCCGTGGCCCCGGCGTGGGCGCGCCGGTAGGCGGCACGCGCGGCCTGCGGGGACCGGGTGAGGTTCTCCGCCAGCAGCCCCCGGCGGAAGTCGAGCAACGCCCGCCCCGGCGCCCCCGGAGGGATCAGCGCCGCCGCCCTGCCGAGCGCGGCCCGCGCCTCGTCGGCCCGGTCGCGGACCCCGTGCAGCGTGGCCGCGTAGGCGAGTTGGCCGCGCTCGCAGGCCGCCGCCCCCCGCTCCTCGTCGGACCGGGCCACCGCCTCCGCCGTCCGCAGCGCGTCCTCCGCCTCCTCCCAGCCCCGCTCGGTGTACAGGCACCGCTCGACCATCAGCCCCGCCCGCTGCAGGGTGGACGCCGGCGTGTCCGACGGCAGCAGGGCCGCCGCGTCGGCCCAGCAGGCCCGCGAGCGCAGCCGCCATACCGCGGTCTGGAGCGGATCGTCACCAGCGGTCGTTCCGTTCCCAGACATGGCGGAATACGCCACGTTGCCCTCCCCTAGCGCGCCGTCGAGCAGTGAAGTGGTGGCCGCATTCCAGCACCGATCGCCGCGCGGGGCCAAGAGGGTGGGTGAATAATTTCACAAAGTCGTGGGACGGCGGGGGCACTTGGCGGGAGCCGGTCGTACGCCCGCGTGACCTCAGCTCATCCGCAACGCCAAGAAGAAATCGAGCTTGTCCTCCAGCCGGGACAGGTCCCGCCCCGTCAACTGCTCGATCCTCCCCACGCGGTAGCGCAACGTGTTGACGTGCAGGTGAAGACGGCCGGCGCAGCGCGTCCAGGAGCCGTCGCAGTCGAGGAACGCCTCAAGGGTGGGGATCAGTTCGGCGCGGTGGCGGCGGTCGTAGTCCCGCAGCGGGTCCAGCAGCCGGGCGGTGAAGGCGCGGCGGACGTCGTCGGGCACGAAGGGCAGCAGCAGGACGTGCGAGGCCAGCTCCTGGTGGCCGGCCGCGCAGACCCGGCCGGGGCGGGCGGCGGCCACCCGGCGGGCGTGCCGGGCCTCCTCCAGGGCGCCGCGCAGTCCCTCCGCCGAGTGCACGGCCGCGCTGACGCCCACGGTGACCCGGCCGTCGTCGTCCAGGCCCGCCGACAGCGGGTGCCGTACCGACGCCAGCAGGGCGTCGGCGTGGATGCCGGCCCCGGAGCCGTCGTGCTCGGCGGTGACGGCGGGCAGCGGGACGAGGGCGATCGCCTCGTCACCGGTGTGGGCGACCGCTATCCGGTCGGACGGCTCCGGGCCGGTCGCCAGCGGGTCGACCAGGATCTCCTCCAGCAGGGACTGGGCGACCGGGCCGCCCGGCACCTCTCCGCCGTCCCACTCGACCCGGGCGACCACCACCTGCCAGTGCGGGGCGGCGCCGAGTCCGGGCAGCAGGACCGGCGCGGCCACCCGCAGCCGGGCGGCGATCTCGGCCGGTGCCGCACCCGCCTGGACCAGCTCCAGGACCTCCTGCGCCAGCCGGCGCCGCACCGTGCGGGCCGCGTCGCGGCGGTCCCGCTCCACGGCGATCAGCTGGGCCACGCCCTGCAGCAGGTCGAGCCGCTCCGCGGGCCAGTCGCCGGCGTCCGCCTCCACCGCCAGCAGCCAGTCCGACAGCACCGTCTCCCGCACGTCCCGCGCGGCGCCCTGCGGGGAGCGGCCGGTGGAGCGGACCGGGAACAGCGAGTAGGTGGTGGAGCCGAGCAGCACGCGGTGCGGGCCGCGGCGGCCGGTGCGGGTGGCGGCCAGGTGCTCGGCGGCCAGGGCGGCACAGGCGTCGGCGGGCAGCGCGGGCCCCGACACCTTGGGCCCCGCGATCAGGCGGCCGGCCGGGGAGAGCACCCAGGCCCGCAGGTCGAGGTCGGAACCGAGCAGATCCAGGACCACGTCCGGGCCGCCGCCTGCCGGGCCCGACGTCATCATCCGCCGGTGCCGGTCCACGACGGCCGCCAGGTCCCCGGCGCGCTCGCCGCTGACCTGCCGGACGACATGCTCGGTGATCGTCGCGAACGCCACCGACTCGTGGACCGCGAAGAGCGGCAGGCGGTGGCGCGCACAGGCCACGACCAGGTCCTCCGGGATGTCGCCCAGCTCCGCCTCGCCGGCCGCCAGCGCGGCCACCCCGGCCTGCACCAGCAGTCGTACGAACGGCTCGGAGTCCGCCGCGTCCCGGCGCCAGGCCAGGCCGGTCAGCACCAGCTCGCCGCCGGCCAGGTAGCGGCTGGGGTCGCGCAGGTCGGTCGTCATGACCCCGCGCACGGTTCGGTCCAGCTCGTCCTCGCCGCCGAGCAGCCGCAGGCCCAGCGCGTCGGTGTCCAGCAGTGCGCGCAGCCGCATCTCGTCGCCGCCGTTCTCTGTCTCGAAATCTACGATGAATCGTGAAGGGTCGTGAGTGAGGCGCCCGGACCGGCGGGTCCGCGGGCCGTCACCGAGGGTCGCCTGACCGCAACCGACGGCTGCCAGGGCGTTTCCCGCGTTTCCACAGGAAGACCAGGAGGTTACTGAGGACCCCCGTTCATACGAATCTACAAGATGGCCGTGCTGGCCAGCTAACTCCTTCATGGTTTCGGTGACTGACCCCGCTGGAGCAACGGGCGGTGTACTGACCTCGTTCCGCGTGAACAGGACATGAACGAGCCGGGCCCGCCGCACACGGATTGGCTCAATCCACACGACTCACGAGACGTACCGAGACGCAGAAGAGAGCCGGTCATGGACTTCCTTCGCCCCGCCAGCTGGGAGGAGGCGCTCGCCGTGAAGGCCGAGCACCCCACCGCCGTGCCGATCGCGGGTGGCACCGACGTGATGGTCGAGATCAACTTCGACCACCGCAGGCCCGAGTACCTCCTCGACCTGAACCGCATCGGCGATCTCTACGAATGGGAGGTCGGCGAGGAGAGCGTACGGCTCGGCGCCTCCGTCCCGTACACCCGGATCATGGAGCACCTGCGCGCCGAACTGCCCGGCCTGGCGCTCGCCTCGCACACCGTCGCCTCCCCGCAGATCCGCAACCGCGGCGGCGTCGGCGGCAACCTCGGCACCGCCTCCCCGGCCGGCGACGCCCACCCCGCGCTGCTCGCGGCCGGCGCCGAGGTCGAGGCCGAGTCGGTGCGCGGCACCCGGCTCATCCCCATCGACGACTTCTACACCGGTGTGAAGCGCAACGCCCTCGCGCCCGACGAGCTGATCCGCGCGGTGCACGTGCGCAGGGCCGACGGCCCGCAGCAGTACTCGAAGGTCGGCACGCGCAACGCGATGGTGATCGCCGTGTGCGCCTTCGGGCTCGCCCTGCACCCCGCGACGCGGACCGTACGGACCGGGATCGGGTCGGCCGCGCCCACCCCCGTGCGGGCGAGGACCGCCGAGGAGTTCCTGACCGCGGCGCTCGACGAGGGCGGCTTCTGGGACAACGGGAAGATCATCACGCCGTCGGTCGCCAAGCGGTTCGCGGACCTGTGCGCCGCCGCCTGCAACCCGATCGACGACGTCCGGGGCACCGCGAGCTACCGCCGCCACGCGGTCGGCGTGATGGCCCGCCGGACCCTCACCTGGACCTGGGAGTCGTACCGCGGCACCACTCAGCAGAAGGGGAGTGTCGCCTGATGCGCGTCAACTTCACCGTCAACGGACGCCCGCAGGAAGCCGACGACGTCTGGGAGGGCGAGTCCCTGCTGTACGTCCTGCGCGAGCGCCTGGGCCTGCCCGGCTCCAAGAACGCCTGCGAGCAGGGGGAGTGCGGGTCGTGCACCGTCCGGCTGGACGGCGTGCCGGTGTGTTCCTGCCTGGTCGCGGCGGGACAGGTGGAGGGCCGCGAGGTCGTCACCGTGGAAGGGCTGGCGGAGTACGCCCGGCAGCGGGCCGGCGGGACGGACTCACCGGCCGGCGAGCACACCGAACTCTCCCCGGTGCAGCAGGCGTTCATCGACGCGGGCGCCGTCCAGTGCGGCTTCTGCACCCCCGGTCTGCTGGTCGCCGCCGACGAGATGCTGGAGCGCAACCCGAACCCGAGCGACGCGGACATCCGCGAGGCGCTCTCGGGCAACCTGTGCCGCTGCACCGGCTACGAGAAGATCATGGACGCGGTCCGCCTCGCGGCCGCCCGGCAGTCAGAGGCGGTCTGAACCCGATGCCCACCGACAGCGCCCCCTTCGGCACGCCGGCCAAGGTCACCCAGGGCTCCCGGACCAAGGGCGGCATCGGCGAGTCGACGCTCCGCCCGGACGGCACCCTCAAGGTGACCGGTGAGTTCGCGTACTCGTCCGACATGTGGCACGAGGACATGCTCTGGGGCCAGATCCTCCGCTCCACCGTCGCGCACGCCGAGATCGTGTCGATCGACACCGCCGAGGCCCTCGCCCAGCCCGGCGTGTACGCCGTCATGACCTACGACGACCTGCCCACCGAGGTGAGGAACTACGGCCTGGAGATCCAGGACACCCCGGTCCTGGCCCACGGCAAGGTGCGCCACCACGGCGAGCCGGTCGCGATCGTCGCCGCCGACCACCCCGAGACCGCCCGCCGCGCGGCCGCCAAGATCAAGGTCGAGTACCGCGAACTGCCCGTCATCACCGACGAGGCCTCCGCCACCGCCCCCGGCGCGATCCACGTCCACGAGAACCGCGACGACCACCACATCGGCCACGTCCCGCACCCCAACATCGTGCACCGCCAGCCGATCATCCGCGGCAACGCGGACGAGGCGGCGAAGAGGGCCGACGTCGTCGTCAGGGGCGAGTACCACTTCGGCATGCAGGACCAGGCCTTCCTCGGCCCCGAGTCCGGCCTCGCGGTGCCCGAGGAGGACGGCGGCGTCCACCTCTACATCGCCACCCAGTGGCTGCACAGCGACCTGCGCCAGATCGCCCCGGTGCTCGGCCTGCCCGAGGACAAGGTGCGGATGACCCTGGCCGGCGTCGGCGGCGCGTTCGGCGGCCGCGAGGACCTGTCGATGCAGATCCACGCCTGCCTGCTGGCTCTGCGCACCGGCAAGCCGGTCAAGATCGTCTACAACCGCTTCGAGTCCTTCTTCGGCCACGTCCACCGCCACCCCGCACGGCTCTCCTACGAGCACGGCGCGACGCGCGACGGCAAGCTGACCCACGTCAAGTGCCGGATCGTGCTGGACGGCGGCGCCTACGCCTCCGCCTCCCCGGCCGTCGTCGGCAACGCCTCCTCGCTCGGCATCGGCCCCTACGTCGTCGACGACGTCGACATCGAGGCCATCGCGCTGTACACCAACAACCCGCCCTGCGGCGCGATGCGCGGCTTCGGCGCGGTCCAGGCGTGCTTCGCCTACGAGGCGCAGATGGACAAGGTCGCCGCGCAACTCGGCATGGACCCGGTGGAGTTCAGGCAGTTGAACGCCATGGAACAGGGCACCCTCATGCCGACCGGGCAGCCGGTCGACTCCCCGGCGCCCGTCGCCGAACTCCTGCGCCGCGTCAAGGCGATGCCCCTCCCGCCCGAGCGCCAGTGGGAGAGCAGCGAGGGCGCCGACGTACGGCAGCTGCCCGGCGGTCTGTCCAACACCTCGCACGGCGAAGGCGTGGTGCGCGGCATCGGCTACGCCGTCGGCATCAAGAACGTCGGCTTCTCCGAGGGCTTCGACGACTACTCGACCGCGCGGGTGCGCCTGGAGGTTGTCGCCGGCGAGCCTGTCGCCGTCGTGCACACCGCGATGGCGGAGGTCGGGCAGGGCGGTGTGACCGTGCACGCGCAGATCGCGCGCACCGAGCTCGGCGTGGCCCAGGTGACCATCCATCCCGCGAACACCCAGGTGGGCTCGGCGGGTTCGACCTCGGCCTCCCGGCAGACCTACGTCACCGGCGGCGCCGTGAAGAACTCCTGCGAGCTGGTCCGGGAGAAGGTCCTGGAGCTGGGCCGCCGCAAGTTCGGCACGTACCACCCCGCCTGGGCCGGTGCCGAACTGCTCCTGGAGGGGGGCAAGGTCGTCACCGACGGCGGCGAGGTGCTGGCCGACCTGGTGGACGTCCTCGGTGACGAGGCGGTGGAGGTCGAGGCGGAGTGGCGGCACCGGCCGACCGTGCCGTTCGACCTGCGCACCGGGCAGGGCAACGGCCACGTCCAGTACAGCTTCGCCGCCCACCGCGCGGTCGTCGAGGTGGACACCGAACTGGGCCTGGTCAAGGTGATCGAGCTGGCCTGCGCCCAGGACGTCGGCAAGGCGCTCAACCCGCTCTCCGTCGTCGGCCAGATCCAGGGCGGCACGATCCAGGGGCTGGGCATCGCGGTGATGGAGGAGATCATCGTCGACCCGAAGACCGCGAAGGTCAGGAACCCGTCCTTCACGGACTACCTGATCCCGACCATCCTCGACACGCCGACCATCCCCGTCGACGTCCTCGAACTCGCCGACGACCACGCCCCGTACGGGCTCCGCGGCATCGGCGAGGCCCCGACCCTGTCCTCGACCCCGGCCGTCCTCGCGGCGATCCGGAACGCGACCGGGCTGGAACTGAACCGCACGCCGGTACGCCCGGAACATCTGACGGGCACCGCGTGACACCGCCCCACGGCATCCCGGCGCCGGGCGCCCGCTCGACCTCGGGAGACGGCGCCATGACCCAGCAGTGAGCGGGGCCCAGGGCGACGGCCGGCGATGCGGGCGAAGGCACCCGCGTCGGCTGGGCGTCCCCTGGGCGCTGCCGCGGGCAGCGCCGCAGATGACCACAGTCCCGCGCCCCTTCGGGGCAGGCACCTGGCCCTGAACTCGTTCGAGGAGACCGAGAGATGCTGGACATCGCCGAAGAGCTGAGCCGGTGGGTTGTCGAAGGACGTGACTTCGCCGTCGCCACGGTGGTGGCGGTCGGGGGGAGTGCGCCGCGGCAGCCCGGTGCCGCGCTCGCGGTGGACGGGGAGGGCACCGCCGTCGGGTCGGTCTCCGGCGGGTGCGTCGAGGGCGCCGTGTACGAGCTGTGCCGACAGGCGCTCCAGGACGGGGAGACCGTCCTGGAGCGGTTCGGGTACAGCGACGAGGACGCCTTCGCCGTCGGCCTGACCTGTGGCGGCGTCATCGACATCCTCGTCACCCCGGTACGGGCGGCCGACCCCGCCCGGCCGGTGGTGGCGGCCGCGCTGGCCGCCGCCGCGCGCGGGGAGGCGGCGGCCGTCGCCCGCGTCGTCACCGGACCGCCCGAACTGCTGGGCCGCGCCCTGCTGGTGGCCGCCGACGGCTCCCGTGCGGGCGGCTTCGGCGCCCACCCCGCACTGGACCGCACGGTCGCCGCCGAAGCCGCCGTCTTCCTGGACGCGGGCCGCACCGGCACCGTGGAGATCGGAGAGCAGGGCTCTCGGTGCGGAGCGCCGCTCACGGTGCTGGTCGAGTCGTCCGTCCCGCCGCCCCGGATGATCGTCTTCGGCGCGATCGACTTCGCGTCCGCGCTGGTCCGCGTCGGCAAGTTCCTCGGCTACCACGTGACGGTGTGCGACGCGCGGCCCGTCTTCGCCACCTCGGCCCGCTTCCCGGAGGCCGACGAGATCGTCGTCGACTGGCCGCACAGGTACCTGGACCGCACCCCCGTCGACGGCCGTACCGTCCTGTGCGTCCTCACCCACGACGCCAAGTTCGACGTCCCGCTGCTCCGGCTCGCGCTCCGCCTCCCGGTGGCCTACGTCGGCGCGATGGGCTCCCGCCGCACCCACCTGGACCGCAACGAGCGCCTGCGCGAGGGGGGCGTCACGGAACTGGAGCTGGCCCGCCTGCGGTCACCCATCGGCCTCGACCTCGGCGCCCGTACGCCCGAGGAGACCGCGCTGTCGATCGCGGCCGAGATCGTCGCGCACCGCAGGGGCGGCAGCGGAGTCCCCCTGACCGGCGCGCACACCCCGATCCACCACGACGCGCCGTCCTCGACGGCCCCGTCCCGGCGGATCGGATCGGTGGCCTAGGAGCCGGCACGCCCCAGCGGTGTCCGACGCCGCGGTCGAGGCCACCGGGGCCAGGGCCGCCGGGGTCAGGGCTGCCGGAGCAGCGAGTTGACGGCCCGCCCGAACACCGCCTCGGAGGCCCTGCGCACCAGTGGGTCGAAGGCCGACGGCAGCCCCCGGATCCGCAGCTCCTCGTGCCAGACCACCCGGGTACGGCCGCCGGGGCCGGGGTGCACCTCCAGTTCGGCCCAGCCGAGCACCACCCGGCCGTGCTTGACGAGCCGGCACCGGCCCGGTCGGCCGTCCTCGGGAGGATGCCAGACGGTCACCTCCATGGGATCCTCGAAGGACAGCCGTCCGAGACCGGAGCGCGCCACGAAGACCGTGCCCTCGTGGGTCGGGGGATCGGTGACCACGGTGATCCGGGTCAGCGGAACCGCGTCGGCGTGCCGGGACCACTGCGTGAGCCGTCGCCACGCCTCGTCGATCGGCAGCGGAGCCGTCCGCTGAAGGAGGAAGTTGACCACGGCACGATCGTAGGGAACCGGCCACCGTTCGCGAATCCCCCACGGCATGTTCACACGACCGGCGGATTCGCCCAACCTGGGCCGTGGTCGGCCCCGGGCTCGTACGATTTCCGCCATGGGCGGGCGAACCGCCTGCTTTTACGGGGAGTTGGTCATCATGCCGTTGAAGACCTATGGCGTACTGATCACGCGGGCGGTCGGCGTCCGGCGCGAAGGCGCCGCCGAGACCCCGCACTACCAGATCCATCTCACCGACGACGCCGGCGTCCACTACCGCGCCGCCGTCAACGTCCTGTCCCAGCAGCGGCCCGCCGACCTGCTCTACCTGGTCGACGACGACTTCAGACACCCCCTCACCGACCGCCTGACGGGCCTGACGAGCGGCTGGAACACCCTGCCGCCGGGCCCCGGCGGACCCAACCTCGACTTCGTGCGCGGCAACCTCTTCGACCCGGCGAAGCTGCGCGTCCTGCCGGCGGACCGGCCCGGCCCCGACAACGACCTGGCCGACCTGCTCGACCACTACGTCCAGCGGGCCGTCGACGACCCCCGGGTCCTGCTGTACCTCTTCGGCGAGCGCTGGGGGCCCGAAACCGGCGTCAAGGACAAGGTGTTCGGCTTCCTGCCCGGCAACGGCGTGCACGACATCCACATGAACCAGGGCAACAGCGGCCGCTTCACCGGTGACGACGGGGTGTGGCAGGACGGCGGACTCCTCATCCGCCTGCCGGGCGACGGCGGCGGACAGGAGCGCTGGGTCGGGATCTTCCTCGCCTTCCAGAGCCAGGCCTGGCACACCGACGACGTCACCGGCCATGCCCTCCCCGGCGTCGACACCTCCCGGCCCGCCCCCGGCGACCAGCCGGTCCGGATCGTCGCCGCGCTCGTCAACCCGCCCGGCCGTGCCCCCGAGGCGGAGGCCGTCACCCTCCTCAACGCGTCGCCCGCCCCGGTCGACCTCACCGGCTGGCGTCTGCTCAACCGCATCGGCCAGGCCTCCCCGGTACCGGCCGGTCCGCTGGCCGCCGGCGTGACCCTCACCGTGCCGCTGCCGGACGGTGCCCGGCTGGGCGACAACGGCGGCGAGATCACCCTCCTCGACGCCGCCGGACTCAAGGAGCACGGGGTGTCCTACACGGCCGAACAGGCGGCTCGCGAGGGGTGGTGGGTCGTCTTCTGACCCGACCCCGTCGGCACCGCGCGGCGGTACGGCACCACGACACGGTCCGTACCGCCGGCGTCGTCCAGCGGGGAGGAGGCCGCCCGCTCCGGCCGCGCCTCGCGCAGGACCGTCCGGTCGCCGTGCGGCCGACGCTCATCCGGCGCCCACCGCAGGAACTGCTCCTCACCTGGGAACCCCTCCGTCGTTGAACGCATGTGCGAATTCGGTGGGTGAGTTGGGTCCTCGGCGCCTTCGGGTGTGAGCATGGAGGAAGGGGGCCGACCTCGGCCGGAGAGGACGCTCCATGCGCTACCGGGACCGCGCGCACGCCGGTCGTGAACTGGCGGTCGCCCTGGGCGAACTGCGGGACGAGGGCGCGCTGCCCGACCCGATCGTGCTGGCGCTGCCCCGGGGCGGAGTGGCGGTGGCCGCGGAGGTGGCGCGAGAGCTGCCGGCCCCGCTCGACGTGCTCGTCGTACGCAAGATCGGGGCCCCGCACCACGAGGAGTTCGGCGTCGGCGCGATCGCCGGGGACGACCCGCCGCTGCTCGACCGGGCGACCCTGGCCCAGCTGGACCTGAGCGAGGAGTCCCTGGCCTCCGTGGTGGCGCGGGAGCGGCGGGAGCTGTGCCGCCGCGAACGCCGCTACCGGGAGGGCCGCCCGCCGCCTCCGCTGCGCGGCCGTACCGTGATCGTCGTCGACGACGGACTCGCCACCGGCTCCACCGCCCGCGCCGCCCTTCGCCACGTACGAGGGCGGGGCCCGGCGCGTACCGTGCTGGCGGTCCCGGTAGGCGCGCCCGACTCCCTGGACGCGCTCGCCGCCGAGGCCGACCTCGTCGTCTGCCCCTACCGGCCGGTCCTGTTCAGCGCGGTGGGCCAGTGGTACGACGACTTCGGGCAGCTGACCGACACCGACGTGCTCGACGCGCTGCACCGGGTCTGACCGGACCCGCGGACGGGGCACGAGGTGCCGGAGCCGGCGAGGGGCGAGGCGCGGCACCCGATGGCCCCGGGAACGTCACCAGGCGGACCGGGTGGACCCGGCGGACCCGTGCTGATCTTCTCGCGGGCCCCGGACCCGCTGGATACGATGGGGGTGATGGCGACGCGCATCGCGGGCTACGAGGTCCAGGGCGAGATCGGGCGCGGCGGCATGGCCGTCGTCTACCGGGCCACGGACCTGCGTCTGGACCGGACGGTCGCGCTGAAGCTGCTCGCCCCCGAGCTGGCCCGCAACGACACCTTCCGCCGCCGTTTCACCCACGAGTCACGGGTGGCCGCCGCCATCGACCACCCGCACATCGTGCCGATCTACGAGGCCGGCGAGGCGGACGGCGTGCTGTACATCGCGATGCGCTACGTGTCGGGGCCGGATCTGCGCGCGCTGCTGGACAAGGAGGGCGTGCTGCCGGTGGACGCGGCGCTGCGGATCGCGGCCCAGGTGGCCTCCGCGCTCGACGCGGCGCACGAGCACGACCTGGTGCACCGGGACGTCAAACCCGGCAACGTGCTGGTGGCCCAGGGCACGGACACCGAGCACCCGGAGCACGTCTACCTCACGGACTTCGGGCTCACCAAGCGGTCGCTGTCGCTGACGGGGTTCACGACGGCCGGCGAGTTCATCGGCACGCTGGACTACGTGGCACCGGAGCAGATCTCCGGGCGCCCGGTGGACGGCCGCTGCGACCTCTACGGGTTCGCCTGCGTCGTCTTCGAGATGCTCGCCGGAGTCCCGCCGTTCGTCCGGGACCAGGACGTCGCGCTGCTGTGGGCGCACCAGTTCGACCAGCCGCCCGCGCTCAGCGAGGTCCGGGCGGGCCTGCCGCCGGCGTTCGACGACGTGTTCGCGAGGGCGCTGGCCAAGGCTCCCGAGGACCGGTACGGCTCCTGCCTGGAGTTCGTCGGCGAGCTGCGGCGCGCCGCGGCCGGCGGGCACGGCACCGTCCGGGTGGCGGAACCGGCCGCCCACCGGGTCGCCGCGCCCGCCCCGACCGTCGTACGGGACTCCGCCCACGGCCCGCAGCCGCCCGCCTGGGCCCGCCCGGTCTTCCGCCGGTAGCGCACTCCGCCCGACAGATCCGCCCCGACCGTGACAGCGTGGGGGGAGCGGCTGAGCACGGTGGTGTCCTGGAGGCGGAGATGACGGTGAACGGGCTCGGACTGGTGGTGCACGGCGGGCGCGCCGAGGCGGTGGAGGCGGCCCGTGGGGTACGGGCGTGGGCGGCGGAGCACGACGTGCGGTGCACCGACATCGACGTGTGGCACGACGGCGGACGGCACCACTCGGGGGAGGAGGTCGCCGCCGCAGGCGATCCCGACCTGATCGTCACCCTCGGCGGGGACGGCACCTTCCTGCGCGGCGCCCGGCTCGCCGCCCGCAACGACGCCCTGGTCCTCGGCGTCGACCTGGGCCGGGTCGGCTTCCTGACCGAGGTGCCGGTCCGCTCGGTGCGGGAGGCGCTGGACGCGATCCGGGAGGACCGCTACTCCGTCGACAGCAGGCTGCTGCTCACCATGCGCGCCTCCCGGCGCCTGGAGATGCCCGCCGACATGGAGCGGCTGATGCAGTACGGCCGCGGTCCGCTGCTGCCGCCGCCGCAGGTGCGCACCGACTGCGAGCAGGACACCGACTGGGGCGTCCCGCTGCACGTCACCGCGGTCAACGACGTCGTCCTGGAGAAGCTGTCCCGGGACCGTCAGGTCTCTGTCGGCGTCTACGTCTCCGGCCGGCTGCTCGCCTCCTACTCGGCCGACGCGCTTCTGGTGGCGACGCCGACCGGTTCGACCGCCTACAGTTTCGCGGCCGGCGGACCCGTCGTCTCGCCCTGCGCGGACGCGCTCGTCTTCACACCGGTTGCCCCGCACATGACGTTCAACCGGTCGGTCGTCACAGCCCCGAACGAACCTGTGGGCCTGCGCGTCCTGGAGCGCTCCGGGCAGGCCGCGGTCAGCGTCGACGGCCAGGTGCGCGGCGTCCTGGAGCCGGGGGACTGGATCGGCGTGTACGCCGCCCCGGCCCGGCTGCGGGTGGTCCGGCTCGCGGCGATGGACTTCTACGGCCGCCTGCGCGAGCGGATGAACCTGACCGACGCCCCGGCCGCGGTCGCCGACGGGACGCCCCCGCCCCTGTGGTCGCTGACGTCGCCGCCGCCCGGCGACATGGCCCACCTGTCCATGCCGCTCCTCGCCGCGCAGCACGCCCAGGCGGAAGAGCTCTGCGCCGACGGGACGGACGGTCTCCCCGCCCCGGAGGCGCTGCGCGAGGTCACGGGCCGGCCCGAACCGCGGGCGTAGGAGGGTCTACCCCGGGCACCCCGCGGATCACCAGCCCGTGAACAGCAGGTGGTTCAGCAGCAGCGCCAGCAGGGCCTGGGCCGTCAGCCAGGCGCGCGGTCGCGGCAGCAGCGCGCAGGCAGGCAGCAGCCACATCGCGAACGGCAGCCAGATGCGCTCCGTCTCCGCCTTGCTCATCCCCGACAGGTCGGCGATCAGCAGCGCGAGGAGGGCGGCGCCCGCGAGGAGGGCGAGCCGGGTCCGCCCGGCGGCCGGGGTACCCCGGTGGGCCGCGGCCGCCGTACCCCGCTCGGCCTCGGCCGCGGTACGGCGGTGGACCAGTGCGGCACCCGCCCTGCGCAGACCGGCCGCCGTGGCGGGGCCCGTGACGACCATCGTGCAGGCCAGGTTGGCCCACACCCAGTAGCCGTACGGCCGTGTCCCGCCGATGCCCTGGTAGTAGCGGGTGACCAGCAGCCGGTACCCCTGCCACCAGTCGAACCCCGCCAGGGTGAACACGAGCGGCACGACCGCCGCCCCGGCCAGCAGCAGGGCGAGGACGACAGGGCGGGCCCGCCCCCGGCGCCGCCCCAGCACCAGCACGGCCACCCCGATCAGCGCGAACAGCGTCAGACCGTACGACAGATAGCAGGTCAGCCCGTACAGCAGTCCGGCACCGGCCGCCCACGCCACGGACCGCCCGGTCACCGCGAGCGCCAGCAGGGCCACCGCCCAGGCGGCGACCGCCGCGAAGTACCCGTCGGCCGACACGCCCACCCACACCGCGGCCGGGGCCAGCACCAGGAAGGGCGCGGCCCGCCGGGCGAGCCGCTCGTCGGCCAGCGCCCGCACCGCGACCAGCACCGCGACGCCCGCCGTCGACCCGACGGTGACGCACCAGGCCCCCGCCCAGCCGCCGCCGCGCAGCCCGATCCGGTCCAGCAGGACGAAGGTGAGCGTGGCCGCCGGCGGATGCCCGGCGATATGGGCCGGCCAGGCTGCGGGTGAGCCGCTGACGATGTGGTGGGTGAAGTCGCGCAGCGTCGCCGGGACGTCCTGGAAGCGGCCGATGACCGTGAGGTACTCGTTGGGGCGGGTGAGCCTGGTCGCCACGCCCCGCCGCCAGCCGTCCACCAGCGCCAGCGACCACGTCCAGGCCAGACTGGTGCCCCAGGCCGCGCCGAGCAGCCCGCGCCAGGGCAGCCGGAGGGCGAGGCCCGGCCCGTACGCCACCACCGCGGCCGCGACCAGCACGGCGGCCGGGGTTCCCGGCCCCACGTGCGGGTCCCAGTCGGCGAACAGCGGCGGCCAGTGCACGAACAGGACGCGGTAGGTGTCCTGGAGGTGTCGGCCGACCAGGACGGCGACGAGCAGGAGCAGGGCGGCGGCGAGGACGGCGATCAGGTCGGCGGACAGATCGGCGTACCGGTCACGGAGCGGGGCGCGGGTCACACCGGAACGCTAGGTCGGCGACCGCGCCGGAGCGTGGATCAGGCGGCTGACGTCAGACTTTCGTCATGGGGCGCGGACCCCTTTCCGGGGTTCCCCCGGCCTACGGTCGGACCATGCGAGACGACCGCCCACGCACCGTGCGCAACGACGGCGCACGGCTTCCCACCTCACCCGGGTTCTGGCGCAGCCCGGTGCGCGGCACCTGGTTCACCTCGGTGCTCGGCCTGGTGCTGCTCGTCGGCATCACCGTCCTGTTCGTGACGGGACTGCTGTCGTACGCCGCGTACAACCCCGACCTGGCCCCGGTGAACGACCAGACCCCGGACAAGGGCCTCCTCGGCTTCTACCTCTTCGCCTGGCCGACGAACCCGTACTGGCTCTACCGGGTCACCCAGGGCCTGCACGTCACCCTCGGCATCACCCTCGTCCCGGTGCTGCTCGCCAAGCTCTGGTCGGTGGTGCCGAAGCTGTTCACGCTGCCCCCGGCCCGCTCGCTCGCCCACGGCCTGGAGCGGATCTCCCTGCTGCTGCTGGTCGGCGGCGGTCTCTTCGAGTTCACCACCGGCGTCCTCAACGTCCAGCTCGACTACCTCTTCCCCGGCTCCTTCTACCTCCTGCACTTCTACGGCGCCTGGGTGTTCTTCGCCGCGTTCCTGGCGCACGCGGCGCTGAAGACACCGGCGGCGCTCCGGGCCGTCCGCGGTCGGCGTCAGGACGAGGCGGAGCTGGAGTCACCGCGGCCGGACGCGCCCACCGTCTCGCGACGCGGTGCGCTCCGGTTCGTGTCCGGCGCCTCGCTGCTGCTGCTCGTCACGACCGCCGGGCAGAGCATCGGGGGCGCGCTGCGCCGCACCGCGCTGCTCGCACCGCACGGCGGAGCCGACCCCGGGAGCGGCCCGGACGGCTTCCAGATCAACAAGACGGCCGCGTACGCCGGCATCGATCCCAAGGAGACCGGCGAGGACGCGTGGCGGCTCGTCGTCACCGGACTCGGCGGCCGCACCGTCCGCCTCAGCCGCCCCCAACTCCTGCGGCTGCCCCAGCACAGCGCCGCGTTGCCGATCGCCTGCGTGGAGGGCTGGTCGACCGCCGACCAGTGGTGGCGCGGGGTGCGGCTGCGCGACCTCGCCGCGCTGGTCGGCTACGACGGAGACCCGCCGGACGTGCTCGTCGAGTCCCTCCAACGGCACGGCGCCTTCCGGCGCGGGGCGTTGCGCGCCAACCAGGTCGCCGACCCGCGCTCCCTGCTCGCCCTCCAGGTGAACGGCGAGGACCTGTCCCCCGACCACGGCTACCCGGCGCGCGTGATCGTGCCCGCCGCACCCGGTGTCCTCAACACCAAGTGGGTGGCCCGGATCACCTTCGGAGACCTGTGATGCGTCCGCGTCCCGCCCTCGGCAGCCCCCTCCAGATCCTCCTCCTGGTCTGTTCCTTCGCGCTCGCCGCCTACGCCGGCGTACGGCTGCTGTCCGGCGACTGGCTCGGCGTCGCGCTGTGGGTGGTGGGGGCGGCCCTGCTGCACGACCTCGTGCTGCTGCCGCTGTACGCGCTGGCCGACCGGGCGGTGGTACGGGGGCTGGACACCGCCGGGCGCCGGGACCGGACGATGTACGTCCGGGTCCCGGCCGCGCTCTCCGCACTGCTCCTGCTCGTCTGGTTCCCGCTGATCAGCGGCATGGTGGACGACCGCTACCGGTCCGCCACCGGCCAGTCCACGGACGGCTTCCTGCTCCGCTGGCTGCTGATCACCGCCGCGCTCTTCGGCGGCTCGGCCCTGCTGCTGGCGCTGCGGCTGCGCAGGGCCACGAAGCGGCGCCCGCCCGCCGCCCACTGAGCGGCCTGCGCCCAGCCGCGCGCGTAGCGCAGCAGGGCCGGGGTGCCGAGCCGCGCCCAGAGGAACGGGGCGCCGACGGCCTCCCGGGTGTCGGTGAGGTGGACGCGGGCCCGTTCGTCCACGTCCACCTCGGTCGTCTCGGCGATCAGCAGCCCGCCGGGGGCGAGGAGCCGGGCCACCCGGTCCAGCAGGGCGCGCGGGTCGCCGCCGATGCCGACGTTGCCGTCCATCAGCAGCACGGTGCCCCACCGGCCCTCGCCGGGCAGCGGATCGAAGACCGAGCGGCACAGGGCCTGGCCGCCGAGCCGCACGGTGTGGTCGACGGCGGCCGCGCTGACGTCGATGCCGAGGACGGCACGACCCCGGCCGGCGAGTTCGACGACCAGCCGTCCGGGGCCGCAGCCGACGTCCAGGACCGCGCCCTCGCAGCGGTCCAGCACCGCCCGGTCGACCGCATCGGCCCGCGCGCACCAGCGTTCGACGTCCAGCGGCAGCAGCCAGCCGTCGGCGCGGCGCAGGAACAGCGGTCCGTGCCCGGCGCGCAGGGCGGCGGCATACGGGTCGGTGCCGGTCCAGGGGGCGGTCGGCGGGGCGGTCACCGGCGGTCCGTTCCACTGCCCGCCGTGCACCTGTTCAACAGGGCGGCGAACCGGCCGTGCGGGACGAGGGCGGCGACCGCGGCCGCGTCGGCCGCGGTGTCCACGTCCCGCAGCCGGGGCAGATCGCGCACACGCAGTCCGGCGGTGCGCAGGCGCTGCCGCTGGATTGCGCCGGTCTCCGCCGTGGACATCGGCACCCCGCGCAGCAGCGCCGGGTCCGGGTCGGCCAGCCCCAGCGCCCAGAACCCGCCGTCCTCCGCGGGACCGAGGTACGCGTCGCACTCCGCGAAGTCCACGGTGAGGAGGGCCGGGGTGACCTGAGGGGTGTCCATGCCGATGAGGAGGGCGGGGCCGCGGCAGTGGGCGAAGGCGTCGGCCAGCCGTTCGTCCAGACCGCCGGCACACTGCGGCACGACGTCGAAGCCGGGCGGCAGCCAGGGGCCGGGCCGGCCGTCGAGCACGAGCACCCGGCGTGTCGCCGAGGTCCGGGCGACGGCGTGGAGGGTGTCCGCGAGCGACGCCTCGGCCAGGGCGGCGGCCTGCTCGGGGGAGAAGGGCGGGGTGAGCCGCGTCTTGACCCTGCCGGGCCGGGGTTCTTTGGCGATGACGAGGAGGGTGGTCATGCGGGGGTCCCTTTGACTGGTGCGGTGGGGATGGACCGAGGGGTGAGGACGCGCACCGCCCGCGAAGCAGCACCGCGGCCGTGACTGGGTGGGTGCGGCGCCCCGTCAGGGGCGCGGGGAACTGCGCGACCAGGCCCCACCGGCCCGCGGCCGAGGTGTCTCGTGAGGCTCCGGCGGCTGGGGAGACGCGGTCGATGCGGCGCCCCGTCAGGGGCGCGGGGAACTGCGCGACCAGCCCCCACCGGCCCGCGGCCGGGGTGTCTCGTGAGGGTCCGGCGGAGAACCGCGCGTTCAGGCTCCGTCGGCCCGGACCGGAGGTGGTTCGTGGAGTACGCGGCTCATGTCCCGTACCGCCTGCCAGGTGCCGCGCCAGGTTCCCGTCACCTTCGAGGAGCCGACACGCGGCCGGTACGGCACCTCGTGCTCGGTGACACGCCACCCCGCGTCGGCGGCCCGGACGACCATCTGCAGCGGGTACCCGCTCCGCCGGTCGTCGAGCGACAGCCCGAGCAGCGCCTCGCGGCGGGCCGCACGCAGCGGACCGAGGTCGTGCAGGCGCAGCCCCGTACGGCGCCGCAGCATCCGCGTCAGCGCCAGATTCCCCGCACGGGCGTGCGCGGGCCACGCGCCCCGCCCCTGCGGGCGCCGCCTGCCCAGCACCAAGTCCGCGTCGCCGTCCAGGACTTCCCGTACGAACGGCACGAGGAGCCCGGGATCGAGCGAGGCGTCGCAGTCGCAGAAGCAGACGATGCCGGCGGTCGCCGCCGCCAGCCCCGCATGGCACGCCGCACCGAACCCGCGCCGCGCCTCGTGGACGACGCTCGCCCCGTGCGCGCGGGCGATGTCCGCCGAGCCGTCGGTGGAGCCGTTGTCCACCACGAGGGCTCGCCAGCCCGCCGGAATCCGGCCGAGCACCCAGGGCAGGGCCGCCGCCTCGTCCAGGCAGGGCAGGACGACGTCCACATCGGCCACGGGGGGAGGGAGAGAAGGGGAGGAGGAGGTGGTCACGGCTCTCACCCTACGGACGCGAAACGGGCATATCGGTCCCGACCGCCTTACGAAACGCGGACGTCGGCGCCCCGGCCCCGCCTCCCCCGGTTTCTTACGAATCGCGGACGTCGCACCCCGAGCCCGCGCTCGGCCGCGACACTCCGGACGGCCCGGTGCGAGGGTGGAGGCATGCAGCAGCCGTACGAGCTCACCGAGACCCAGGCCGGCGGCACCGCCACCGCAGGTGCCGCCCGGGTTCTGGTCGTGGACGACGACCCGACCGTCGCCGAGATCGTCGCCGGATACCTGGAGCGCGCCGGGTACCTGGTCGACCACGCCGACGACGGCCCCGCCGCCCTGACCCGCGCTTCCGCCCACTGGCCGGACCTGGTCGTGCTCGACCTGATGCTGCCCGGCATGGACGGCCTGGAGGTCTGCCGCCGGCTGCGCGGCCACGCCCCGGTCCCGGTCATCATGCTCACCGCACGGGGCGACGAGGACGACCGCATCCTCGGTCTGGAGGTCGGCGCCGACGACTACGTCACCAAGCCCTTCAGCCCCCGCGAACTGGTCCTGCGGGTGGAGTCGGTGCTGCGCCGCAGCCGTCCCGCCCCCGCCGGCCGGTCCTTCTCCTCCGCCGGTCTCACCCTCGACCCCGGCGCCCGCCGCGCCACCAAGGACGGCACCGAACTCGCCCTCACCCTGCGCGAGTTCGACCTCCTCGCCTTCTTCCTGCGGCACCCGGGGCGGGCGTTCGGCAGGGAGGACCTGATGCGCGCGGTGTGGGGCTGGGACTTCGGTGACCTGTCCACCGTCACCGTCCATGTCCGCCGGCTGCGCGCCAAGGTCGAGGACGACCCGGCCCGGCCGCGGCTGATCCGCACGGTATGGGGCGTCGGCTACCGCTTCGAGCCGACCGCGTCAGACGCCCCCGACGGACCAGGTGGACGATCCGCACCAGGCGCACCCCACGCGTCGGAAGGGGCCGCCTGACCATGCGCGACACGCTCCTCATCGCCCTGTACGCCTTCGCCGGCGCCGCCGGGACGGGGTTGCTCGGTGCGGCCGCCCTGCGTCTGCTGCGGCGCCGTTCGCTGACCGCGTCCCTCGCCGTGGTGGCGACCGTCGGCGTGGTCGCGATGCTCGCCGGCACCCTGGCCGTCGCCTGGGCGATGTTCCTCTCCCCGCACGACCTGTCGGTGGTGACCACGGTCGTCGCGATGGCGGCCGTGGTGTCCCTCGCCACGGCGCTGGTACTGGGCCGCTGGGTCGTCGCCCGCAGCCGTGAACTCGCCCGCGCGGCACGCTCGTTCGGCGAGGACGGCGACTTCGCCGTGCCCCCGGTGCCGGCCACCGCCGAACTGGCCGAGGTGAGCCGCGAACTGGCGGCCACCAGCGCGAAGCTCGCCGAGTCCCGGGAGCGGGAACGCGCGTTGGAGACCTCGCGCCGCGAACTGGTCGCCTGGATCTCGCACGACCTGCGCACCCCGCTGGCCGGTCTGCGCGCCATGTCGGAGGCGCTGGAGGACGGCGTCGCCACCGACCCCGGCCGCTACCACCGACAGATCCGCACCGAGGTCGAGCGCCTCAACGACATGGTCGGCGACCTCTTCGAGCTGTCCCGCATCCACGCGGGCACGCTCGCGCTGAGCCCGAGCCGGATGTCCCTGTACGACCTCGTCGGCGACGCCCTCGCGGGGGCCGACCCGCTCGCCCGCGAGCACGGCGTCCGGCTGGTCGGCGACCGGGTGGAGCCGGTGCCGGTCGAGGTGGACGGCAAGGAGATGAGCCGGGTCCTGGGCAACCTGCTGGTGAACGCCATCCGCCGGACACCCCCCGACGGCACGGTCGCGGTCGCCGCCGAGCGGTCCGCCGAGGGCGCCGTCGTCCTGTCCGTCACGGACGGCTGCGGCGGCATCCCCGACGAGGACCTGCCGCGCGTCTTCGACACCGGCTGGCGCGGCAGCCACGCCCGTACCCCGCCGGCCGGGGCCGGCCTCGGCCTCGCCATCGTGCGCGGGATCGTCGAGGCCCACCAGGGCCGGGCCACCGTGCACAACATCCCCGGCGGCTGCCGCTTCGAGGTCACCCTGCCGGCGGCGCCGTAGCTCACCGCGCCCGCGCGAACTCCCGCATCCCCTCCGCGAACCCGACCTCGGGCTTCCAGCCCAGTTCGGTCCGCAGCCGGGAGGAGTCGGCGGTGATGTGCCGCACGTCGCCCAGCCGGTACTCCCCGGTGACCACCGGGGCCGGTCCGCCGTGCGCCTCGGCCAGCGCGCGGGCCATCTCGCCGACGGTGTGCGGCTCGCCGCTTCCGGTGTTGTACGCCGTCAGCACACCTGGGACCGGCGCCGCCTCCAGCGCCACCGCGTTGGCGGCGGCCACGTCCCGGACGTGCACGAAGTCCCGGCGCTGCCGCCCGTCCTCGTACACCCGGGGCGCCTCACCCCGGGCCAGCGCGGACCGGAAGAAGGAGGCGACGCCCGCGTAGGGGGTGTCGCGCGGCATCCGCGGCCCGTACACGTTGTGGTAGCGCAGCGACACCGCCGAGGCGCCCGTCGACCGGGCCCAGGCGGCGGCCAGATGCTCCTGGGCCAGCTTCGTCGTGGCGTACACGTTCCGCGGGTCGGCCGGCGCGTCCTCACCCACCAGTCCGGGTGTCAGCGTCGCGCCGCACTCCGGGCAGCGCGGCTCGAACCGACCGGCGTCCAGATCGGCGACCGCGCGCGGGCCGGGCCGTACGACGCCGTGGCGCGGGCACTCGTACCGCCCCTCCCCGTACACGACCATCGACCCGGCGAGCACCAGGCGCCGTACCCCCGCGTCGGCCATCGCGGAGAGCAGCACGGCGGTGCCCAGGTCGTTGCGCGAGACGTACTCCGCCGCGTCCCCGAACCCGGCCCCCAGGCCGACCATCGCGGCCTGATGGCAGACCGCGTCCACCCCCGCCAGCGCCCGCCCGACCGCCCCCGGGCTGCGCACGTCGGCGCCCGGGTCGTCACGCACGTCGAACACGACCGCCTCGTGCCCGCGCGCCGTCAGCGCCTCGACGACATGGGACCCGATGAACCCGGCACCGCCGGTGACCAGTACACGCATACGGTCACGCTAGGCGCGCGCGGCGCCCGCACCACGCGCCCACGCCCGCACGTCACGACTCCGTAAGACGCGCTGCCGTCCCGGCTGTGTCCTGGGTTGAACGGCCCGGCCGGGGGTCACGTACCTGTCGCTGTGGGCGGCGCCGTGCCGCCCGGAGGCGCCCGAACCCAGCGAGAAGTCGCGCGCCGGTCGCCGCCCGGAGAAGGGGTTGAACGATTTCAGTGGATGCGAGTCGCCCGGCCGGCGGTGCTCTCGACCTGGCCGTCCCGGTGCGCCAGGAGGAGAACGGGAACGGGAACGGCGACGGAGCGGGGAGCCGTCGGCAGGTGCGGGGCCTGGACGGGCTCCGTGGCCTGGCGGCCCTGTACGTGGTCCTGTTCCACTGCTGGCTGTACACCTTCCCCGGTTACCCGCGCAGTTCGGCGCCCGGCTGGCTGGGCGGTCTGATGTTCGGGCGCCTGGCCGTCGTGTTCTTCCTGGTGCTGTCCGGGTTCTCCCTGGCGATCTCCCCGGCACGGCACGGCTGGCGGCCGGCCGGCGTCGGTGAGTTCCTGCGCCGCCGCGCCTGGCGCATCCTGCCCCCGTACTGGGCGGCGCTCGCCATGAGCCTGCTGGTCTCGTGGTGCGTGGTGCCGGCCTCGCACCTCGGGCCGCCCACCGGCGCGACCGTCCTGGTGTACGGCCTGGTCGCCCAGGACGTGGTCAGCGCCCCGACGCCGAACGGCGCCTTCTGGTCGATAGGCGTGGAGGCCGAGCTCTACCTCCTCTTCCCGCTGCTGCTGTTCGTCCGCCGACGCTGGGGTGCCGTGCTGCTGGCCGCGTGCGCGGCGCTCCCCGTGATCGTCTGGGGCCTGACGGCGCCCGGCGCGAACCCGGTGGAGGGCGACAACTGGCTCGCTCCCCATCTCGCCCCGGTGTTCGCCGCGGGGGTGCTGGGCGCGGGTGCCGTCGCCGCCCCGGACCGGGTGCGGCGCCTGCCCTGGGGATGGTTCGCCACCCTGGCCGCCCTGCCGGTCCTGGCGCTGTGCGCCGTCCGCGGCTCCGTCTGGACGGTGCACCACTACTTCTGGATCGACCTGGCCGTCGCTCCCGCGATGACCCTGCTGCTGGCCGCCGTCGCGACCGGAAGGCCCGCCGTCCTGGTACGACTGCTGACCGCACGCCCCGTCCACGGCCTCGGCGGCTTCTCCTACAGCCTCTACCTGATCCATCTCCCGATCGTCCTGGCCGTGATCCGCCGAGTAGCCCCGCATGTCGTGGCACCGGGCCTGCCCACGTTCTGTTTCACACTGACCGTGGGCCTGCCGGCTTCGATCCTCGGGGCGTGGCTGTTCTCCAAGGTCTTCGAGATCCCGTTCAAGCGGAACAGGTCCTGGAAGTCGATCGCCGCGCTGGGCGTCAGCCCGTCGCGGTGGACTTCTGGCCCGAGGGAGTGACGGCGTACCACTCGCCGTCCTTCCCCTCGCCGTTCGTCTGTCCGGCGGCCGTGTCGCCCACGTACCGGTAGAGCGGCCAGCCGGCCAGGGTGAGCTGCGTCTGGCCGTTCCGGTGGACCGTGCCGAGGAGGCTCTTCTCCACCCCCGAGGTCTGCACGGACTCGGGCACGATCACGGGCAGCCAGGTCCTGGTGCACGCACCCTTGCACGTCCACTTGGACGGATTCGGCTCGTCCTTGTCGTAGCGGTAGAGGGTCATCCCCTTGTCGTCGGTGACGATGCTGCCCAGGCCCTGGGCCGTCCTGGCGGTCACCGCGGCGGTCGTGACCGGCTGCCCGCTCACGGCACCGGCGGCGGCGGCCGGTGCGGAGGTCGCCGGAACCGGGGTCGCCGCAGCGGCCGACGTGGCCGACGTGACCGGGGCCGTGGGGGCGGCGGGGGCGGCGCCGGCGGTCCCGGTGCCGTCCGAGGAACCGCACGCCCCCAGCAGGAAAGCGGAGGCGAGCCCCGCGGTGATGCTCAGGCCGATGCGTCGCGGAATCAAGGAGGTGCCCTTCGTCGGAGTCGCGTCTACCTGCCCCTTCAGTACGTCGGCCGGCTCCCGCCCGCTCAGCCGCCCCGGCCATGTGACGCACTCTTGACCATCGGCGTGCGGCCGGGCGGCCCCGGTGGCCTGGGCGGCCGTGGAAAACCGCTGGCGCTCGGGAAGGGCCGTCGTTACTGTCCCGAGGATGGAGATCGAGATCGGCGAAGTCCTGGGCGGCGGTCCGCAGGACGACCCGGTGTGGGAACTGGTCGACGAACTCGGTCAGCGCGACTGGGTGCGGTTCACCGCGGAGTTCCATCGAAGCTCCCACCTGCTCGCCGCGTACACGGCCGGCACACCGGTGGGCTTCTGCCGCTACGTCGTGCAGCCCATAGGCCCCGACACCGGATGCCCGCCGATCACCTTCGAGGGGGAGGCGGTGCACGAGGCGAAGATCCTCGCCTTCGGTGTGCACGGGCGATGGCGTCGACGGGGAGTGGGGACCGCCCTGCAACGAGCGGTCGTCGCGGCCGCCGGCCGGCAGGGCTGCCACCAGGTCAGGTCGCACAGTTCGGGCGACAGCGTCGGGAACCACCAGCTCAAACTGCGCCTCGGCTTCGCCGTGCACCCCGTCGTGCGGGACGACGACGACCGAGGCTGCTACTTCGTCCTTCCGCTGGCTCAGCGCGGCTAGCGCCGGGTCCGGAGCACCTTCCGCCCTCGCTCACCGGGGCGTCGGGCCGACGGTCGTCGTCGACGGGTGTCAGCGAGCGGTGCCGAAGTCCTGGGTCCAGTAGCTGTCGGGCTGTGCCAGACCGACGCCGATCTCCTTGAACGCGCAGTTGAGGATGTTGGCCTTGTGGCCCGGACTGGCCATCCAAGCCGCCATGACCTGCTCGGGCGTGGCGTAACCGTAGGCCACGTTCTCGCCGTAGGCGCTCCAGGCGTAGCCGGCACTGGTGAGCCGGTCGCCGGGGGAGGAGCCGTCGGAGCCGGAGTGCGACATGTTCTGGTGCAGGGCCATGTCCTCACTGTGCGCCTGAGCGACCTTGGACAGGGTCGGGTTCAGGGTGAGGGCCGAGCAGCCGACCTTGCCGCGCTCGGCGTTGACGAGTTCCACGATGCGGGCGACGACTCCGGACGCCGTGCCGGTGGCCTTCGGGCTGCTCGACGGCTTGGGGGCGGGGGCGGAGGTCGCGGGGGCCGGGGCGGTGGTGTTCCGCGGGCCGGGGGACGCGCTGGTGCGGGGCTGGGGAGCGGCGGTCGGTGCGGTGGTCGGTGCGGTGGTCCGTGCGGCGTGCCAGGTCACGGTGGCCTTCGGCCTCGGCGCGCTGGCCTTCCCGGCCCCGGCCTTCGCGGGGGCGTGCGGAGTCCTCGTGGCGGCGGAGGCGCTCGGACTCTTCGTGCCGCCCGGCGCCGCCGACGCCGTCGCCGAGGGCTCGCCGGCCGGGGCGGCGTTCCAGGGGCGGACCCAGTTCGCCTCGTCCCACCAGCCCTTCGTGTGCCGCGACTCCTTCGCCGCGCTCTTCGTGGCGGCGTCGGACCGGTGTCCTGCGCTGACGGGCCAGTCGGTACAGGCCATGGCGGCGGACGGTATGCCCACGGTGCCCACGGCCACCGCGGCGACGACTATGCGCCTGCAACGCGTCTTCTTACGATGTGTACCCATGAGTAACCCGCTCCCGAGCTGCGGCGGCGTCGTACGGGTCGTCATTCTTAGGTCGCCTTGACGCGATGCGCAAAGGCCTCCGGTACTAGCACGCTTCGTAGGCTCGGGCGGCCCTCGTCGCGAGGGCGGTGCGCGCTGATCCGGTTTCCCGCACCCGTGCGGAGGCCTGTCGCCCCGTCAGAATCCCTGTGGGCGGCACCGAACGGATGGCGATGGTTCGCGGAAGGGAAGCCGTGAATACGGGTGGGGCAGCTGTCGCCCCCAAGCCGGACAAATCCCGTATGTCGCCAGAGGAGCCGCTACTATCCGGCACCCCTAGATCCGAAACCGCTGTGACGGACGTCACGGAATAATGGCAATCGCGCATGCGACGAACCGGGAGCCCTCCCCAGGATCCGGGTGGGCGCGGCACCCGCCGCGTCCCTCTGCGGTGTTCCGGCGAGGCGTCCCGGTCGCCGCGTCCGGCCTGTCACGTGCGGGACGGACCACGGCCGGGCCACGGCGCATCCGGCGTGGGCCGCTCAGTCGTGCGGCACGATCGCCACCGGACAGCGGACGTGGTGCATCACCGCGTGGGCGACCGGCCCGGTGTGCACGCCCAGCCGGGCCTGGCGGGTCCGGCGGCCGACGGCCAGCAGGCCCGCGTCCTGCGCGGCGCAGAGCAGCCGCTGTGCGGGATGCCCCTCCTCCACCAGCTCTACGACCTCCACCGTGGGGAACTTCTCCCGCCAGGGAGAGACCACCGTGGCCAGCGCAGCACGGGCGGCGGCCTCCTCCGTCTCGCGCGCAAAGGCATCCGCGGCGCCCCGCGCGAACGGCAGTCGCCAGGCGTACACCGCGCGCAGCGGCGCGCGGCGCAGGGCCGCGCTCTCGAATGCGAACGCCAGTACCTGCTCGGCCGGCCGCGCCGCGTCGACTCCGACGACGACCGTGCGGTACGGGGTCGCCGCCGAAGGGCGGCCCTCCGCGTCCGGGACGTGTTCGTCCTCGGCCGTCTGACCGGCCCGTACCAGGACGACGGGCTGTTTCACGTGGGTCACCGCCTGCAGTGCCACGGAGCCGGCCAGGAACCCGCCGAATCCGCTGAACGCGCGGCTGCCGAGCACGAGCAGTTCTCCGGCGTCTCCCGCGGTGACGAGCGCCTGCGCGGCGGGCGGGGCGACCTGCTCGCCGCGGAGGTAGAGCTCGGGGTAGCGGTCGTTGATCTGTTCAGCGGCCTCGCGCAGGATGCGGCGCGCCCAGTGGCGCGGGACCGCGAGCTCCGGCAGGTCCGACGTGCCGTTGACCGGCGCCTCGGCCGCGTGCACGAGGCGCAGCGGCAGGTCGCGCCGCAGGGCCTCCCGTGCCGCCCAGTCGGCCGCCGTGAGGCTCTCACGTGATCCGTCCAGCCCTACGACCACGGGACGAAGCACGACCCTCACCTCCCTCGGATCGGTGCCTGCATCCGGTGCTGCAGGTTCCCCGCCACCAGCGTCTCCACGCGAAGCCGGCCGGGGCAGGGGCTGCCCGGCCCCGAGAGCGGGCCGAACGTCCCTCACCGCCGCAGGAGGGCGAACCCGGTGGTGTTTCCTCCGGTGGCGCGGGCCGCGCCGCGCCCCCGTCCGGCGGTGAGCGCAGGCACGGAGAAGCCCACCTGCAAGGAGAGGAACCGGGATCCGGCCACATGTCGTCCGGATCTGCTCGGTCGTCTCCCGGTGAGGGCCCGTCGGCACATGAACCGGGACTTCCGGCCCCTGCCTGCCGGAATCGCGCCGCGCGTTGAGTGACGGTGACCCCGATACGAGGACCCCGATACGAGCCGCTCGCTCCGTGCGGCGACGGCAGAACGGAGGGACGTCGTGACCGACGCTCCGCAGCACCCTCGGGCCTATCTCGCCGGTGGTGGCATCGCCTCGCTGGCTGCCGCGGCCTTCCTGATCCGCGACGGCGGATTCCCCGGCGACCACATCCACATCCTGGAGGAGCTACCGGTCGCGGGCGGCTCCATGGACGGCCGCGGCGGACCCGCCGGATACGTCAGCCGCGGCGGCCGCATGCTGGAGGACGAGGCGTACACCTGCCTGTGGAACCTCCTGGAGAGCGTCCCGACCCTCACCGACGAGACCGTGTCCGTGCGTGAGGAGATCCGGGCGTTCAGCGCCAAGTGGCCCACCGACGCCAAAGCCCGGCTGATCGGCAAGGGGGCCGAGATCCTGGACGCCTCCGACTACGGTCTCACCACCCGCGACCGCATGGAGCTGACCCGGCTTCTGGTGCTTCCCGAGCCGGTGATCGGGGCCCGCCGGATCGACGAGTTCTTCTCCCCGCACTTCTTCGAGACCAACTTCTGGGCGATGTGGCGCACCACCTTCGCCTTCCAGAACTGGCACAGCGCCATCGAGCTCAGGCGCTACTTCCTGCGCTTCATGCAGGAGTTCCCCCGGATGCACACCCTGTCGGGCGTGCGCCGGACCCGGCTCAACCAGTACGACTCGATCATCCGCCCGCTCCAGGCGTGGCTCACGGAACTCGGCGTGCGCTTCGAACACGGCGTCCGGGTCACCGACGTCGACCTCACCACCGACGCGAGCGGCACCCGGCGGATACGCCGCCTCCACCTCGACCGTTCCGGGCAGCCCGACGCGTACGACCTCGCGACCACCGACTACGCGTTCCTCACCCTCGGCTCCATGACCGCCGACTCCGCCTACGGCGGCGACGACACCGCGCCCGAGCTGATCCGCGACAAGCGCGACGGCGGCTGGCGGCTGTGGGAGACCCTCGCCGCCAAGGCCGACGACTTCGGTCGCCCGGCTGTCTTCCACGGCAACGTCGACGAGGCCAAGTGGGAGTCCTTCACCCTCACCCTGCGCAGCTCGCTCCTGCTGCACCGCATCGAGGAACTGTCCGGCAACCTCCCGGGCACCGGCGGGCTGATGACGTTCAAGCACTCCGGCTGGCTGATGTCGATCGTCGTCCCGCACGCCCCGCACTTCGAGGGCCAGCCCGAGGACGTGTACACCCTGTGGGGCTACGGCCTGTTCGTGGACCGCGACGGCGACTTCGTCGGCAAGCCGATGGCACGGTGCACCGGCCGGGAAATCCTCACCGAACTCCTCGGCCACCTCGGCATGTCGGACATCGAGGAGCAGGTCGCGGCCACCACGACCGTGATCCCGGTGATGCTGCCGTACATCACCAGCCAGTTCGCCCCGCGCACCCCGCAGGACCGGCCCCTGGTGATTCCGCGCGGCGCGGCGAACTTCGCCTTCCTCGGTCAGTTCACGGAGATACCGGAGGACGTCGTCTTCACCGTCGAGTACTCGGTGCGCGGCGCCATGCGCGCTGTCTACGGCCTGCTCGGCATCGACCGTGAGATCCCCGGTGTCCACCACGCCCTGGCCGACCCGAAGACGGCCTTCGGGGTGCTGAAGGCCGCCCTCGTCTGAGCTGCCGCCCGCACTGACCGCGCACGCAACCGCCGCCACGTCCGGATCCACGACCACGGCACCGACCTGCACGGGGTCGCCGACCGGACCCGGAACCGCTGAACACCCCTACCCGACAAGGAGTTCGCCATCATGACCGTACGCGTCGGCATCAACGGCTTCGGCCGGATCGGCCGCACCTTTCTGCGCGCGGCCCTCGACCGCGCCGAGGCGGGCATCCAGGACGTCGAGGCCGTTGCGATCAACGACATCACCTCGCCGGCCACCCTTGCCCATCTCCTGGAGTACGACTCGACGTTCGGGCACATCGGGCGCGAGGTCGTGCACGACGACAGTTCGATCACCGTCGACGGGCAGCGCATCGCCGTCACCGCGGAACGCGACCCCGCCGCCCTGCACTGGTCCGACTACGGGGCCGGGATCGTCGTCGAGTCCACCGGGCGTTTCCGGGACCGCGACTCGGCGGCCCTGCACCTGAAGGCGGGCGCTCACACGGTGCTGCTGTCGGCGCCTGGCAGGAACGTGGACGCCACCGTCGTCATGGGTGTCAACGACGGCACCTACGACCGGCGGCGGCACCAGGTCGTCTCGGCCGCCTCCTGCACCACCAACTGCGTCGCGCCCATGGTGAAGGTGCTGCACGAGACCTTCGGCATCGACCGTGGTGTGATGACCACCATCCACGGCTACACCAACGACCAGTCCCTTCTCGACGGCCCGCACAAGGACCTGCGTAGGGCCCGCTCGGCGGCGCTGAGCATCATCCCGACCAGCACGGGCGCCGCCCGCGCGGTGGGTCTGGTGGTGCCGGAGCTGGCCGGGGCCCTGGACGGGATCGCCGTGCGGGTGCCGGTGGAGGACGGCTCGCTCACCGACCTCGCGGTGGTGCTGAACCGCGAGGCGACCGCGGAGGAGATCAACGCGGCGTTCGAGGCCGCCGCCGAGGGCCCCCTCAACGGCATCCTGCGGGTGTCGAAGGCCCCCATCGTCTCCCGTGATGTCATCGGCGATCCGGCCTCCTGCATCTTCGACCCCGCCCTCACCCAGGCCAACGGAACCCTGGTCAAGGTCTTCGGCTGGTACGACAACGAATGGGGCTACACCAACCGGCTCCTCGACCTCACCGCCCTCGTCGCCGAGGACTGAGCACCGACCGCACCTCGTAGACGTCCGTCGTGGCGGGGACTGCGGTCGGCAGCGGGGCGCGCCGCACACGGAGCGGCACGCCCCGCAGCCGGGCCTCGTGGGCGGCCCGGCCGGCCGTGTCCCCACCGGGAACCGACGAGCCGGTACGGGCCAGGATCACGGGTTCCCTCGCTCAGCCCGTCCTGCGGCCCCACTACGGTCCGACGAGCTCCCACTCCCGCCCCCACAGCGCCGTCCGCCGCACCCGGCACCGCGGCCTCGACCCCGGCCGCTGCCGGGCTCGGTGGCTCGGAGACCAGGCGGGGCCGATCGGCGCCCGGAACGGGAAGGTCGGCCCCATCCCCGCCCAACTCCCGCGTACGAAGCTGGAGATGGCCAAGAACGAGAGGAGGCACAGGATGAGCGGCATACGTGAGCGGTGGCCCGGCTGGCCGGTCCTGCCCGACCTGTTCGGCTGGGCGGAGGGCGGTTTCCCCACCGCGCACGGGACTCCGGTCCTGCACGGCATCCGGGTCGAGGAGCACTTCAAGGACGGCATGTACGTGCTGCGGGCGGAGCTGCCCGGCATCGACCCCGCCAAGGACGTCGAGATCACCGTCGCCGAGGGAGTGCTGACCGTGCGCGCCGAGCGTACCGAGGAGAGCAAGGAGAAGCACCGGACGGAATTCCGCTACGGCACCTTCGCACGCTCGGTCCGGCTGCCCGTGGGAGCCAAGGGTGACGAGGCGACGGCGCAGTACAAGGACGGTGTCCTGACCATCGCGGTCCCGGTCCCGGAGGAGAAGGCGGCGACCAGGACCATCCCCGTGCGGACGGGCTGAGTCAGGGGGGTGGCGTCCGACCGCATGAGGTGTGGGGGGGCGCAGGGGGGCCGCCCCCCCGCCCCCCGGCCCCCCCGCACCGGCCACAGCCGCCCCGCGGGGGCGGGGGGGCGCCCCCCCCCCCCCCCCCCCCCCCGCGGGGCCCCCCCCCCCCCCCC
>NZ_JBFAXI010000059.1:0-49328 GCF_040680735.1 Streptomyces sp. NPDC051987
CGCGGCGGGACCGGTGACCGGAGGTGACGTCACCTCAGTTCACCCCCTGACGCCGGGCGATCTGCTTCGCCTGGCTGACCGCGTCGTGCCAGGCGTCGTCGGGCTTCTTGCCCTTGGCCTCGATGTTGGTCAGCTCGGTCATGTACGGGGCCATGACGGCCGCGTCGGCCGGGGCCTCGTAGCTGTCCGGTATCGCCTTGGCGGCCGGGCCGAAGACCTCGATGATCTTCTGGCCGCCGAAGAAGGCGTCCGGGCCGGTCATGGCGGGCATGCTGTACGCGGCCGGGGCGGCCGGGAAGATGGCCGCGTCGGTGAAGCCGCGGGCGTCGTTGGTGGGGCTGAGGATCCAGCTGATGATCTTGAAGGCTTCCTCGGGGTTCCGGCACTGCTTGGGCAGTGCCAGGTAGGAGCCGCCCTGGTTGGCCGGTCCGACCGGGTTCGCGCAGACCCGCCACTTGCCCTTGGTCTGCGGCGCCGCCTGCTCGATGTCCAGCGCGTGCCAGGCCGCGCCCAGCTCGGTCAGGAGGTTCTTGCCGACGGCGGCGTTCCAGGAGTTGTCGTTGATCTTGGCGTCGATGCCCAGGGTGTAGGGGCGGACGGCCGTGGTCCACGCGGTGCGGATGTGGTCCTGGTCACCGATGAAGTGGTTGTTCTTGTCGATGAACCGCTGGGTGCCCTGGCCGACCACGATGTTGAAGACGGAGCCGATGTTGTTGACCAGGAAGGTGCCGGGGTTCTTCTTCTGCAGCTCGGTGCCGAGCGTGAAGTAGTCGTCCCAGGTCTTGACCAGGTCGGCGACCTTGGCGGGGTCGGTGGCCACGCCGGCCTTGGCGAACAGGTCCTCGCGGTAGAAGAGCGCGGTGGGGCCGATGTCGATCGGGAAGCCGATCTGCTTGCCGTCCTGGGTCTGGGCGAGCTTGGTCTTCCAGCCCAGGTACTGCGAGGAGAGGCTCTTGAAGCCCAGGTCGTTCAGGTCGAGGAAGCGGGAGGCGTTGGGCAGGAAGGACGCCATGTCCTCGCCCTTGATGCCGGTGATGTCGGGCACCGAGGAGCCCGCGGCGAGCGTGGTGGTGAGCTTCTGCTTGAAGTCGCCGCCGATCGACGAGGCGGTCAGCGTGACGGCGCTGCTGAAGTGCGTCTTCGCCTCCGCGACCACCTTGTCGCTGAGCGCTCCGCCCCAGTACCACAGGGTGAGGTTCTTGCCGTTCTTGGTGCCGCCCGACCCCGAGCCGCCGCCGCAGGCGACGGTCAGTCCGGACGCGGCCGCGGTGAGCGCGGCGGCCTGGAGGAAGCCTCTACGTGAAAGGTCCACGGGTCACTCCTGTTGTTCCTGTTCGTGGTACTGAGGGGCGTTGGGCAGGGGGGCTGTGCAGCGTGGGGCTCAGGGGGGCGTGGGGCTCAGGGGCCGTCGGGGCCGTGGACCGGCCGGGGTCACCGCGGCCGGGCCGGCGGGGTGACGGGGGCGTGGCGCACCGGGGGACCCACGTCCGCCGGCAGGCGGTCGGCGAGGAAGCCGTACGCCGTCTTCAGGTCGGGGTCGGTCAGCGAGCGCCACCAGCGGTCGACGCCGTACCAGCCGGGGGCGGCGAGGGCACCGCCGTGCTGCCGGACGGAGAGCCCGGCCGCGAGGACGGCGAACCGCAGCCGCTCGGCCAGCGGCCAGCCGCCGAGGGAGGCCGTGACGAAGCTCGCGCCGAACACGTCCCCGGCGCCGGTGGCGTCCAGGACGTCCACGGGCAGGGCCGGGACCTCGGCGTACTCGCCGGTGGTCTGGTCGACGGCCACCGCGCCGTCCCCGCCCCGGGTGACGACCGCCACCGGCACCAGCTCCGCGAGCGTGCCGAGGGCCGCGACCGCGCTGTCGGTGCGGGTGTAGGCCATCGCCTCGGCCTCGTTGGGGAGGAAGGCGTGGCACAGTGCGAGCTGGTCGAGCAGGTCGCGGGACCACTCCTGGGTGGGGTCCCAGCCGACGTCGGCGTAGACGTGGGTGCCGTTCGCGGCCGCCTTGGCGATCCACTCGCGCGGCTCGGCCTCGATGTGCACGAGCGCCGTGCGCGCCTCCGGCGGGTCGCCCATCAGCGTGTCCTGCGAGTACGGGGGTTCCTGGCCGTGGGTGACGAGGGCCCGGTCGTGGCCGGCCGCGAGCGAGACGGTGACGGGGGTGGGCCAGCCGTCCGCGGTGCGGGAGAGCGTCAGGTCGATGTCCTCCTGGTCGCACAGGACGTCCCGGCAGTACTCGCCGTAGAAGTCGTCGCCGAAGACCGTGGCCAGCGAGGTGCGCAGGCCGAAGCGGGAGGCGGCCACCGCGAGGTTCGCGATGCCGCCGGGGCCGCAGCCCATGCCGGCCGTCCAGATCTCCTCGCCCGGTGTCGGCGGCTTCGGCAGCCCCGTGAGGACGAGGTCGTAGAAGAGCAGCCCGGTCAGCAGCACATCGGGCCTGTCGTCGTCCACGCGCGCAGCCTCTCGTCAAAACTCGTCATTTTCGATGACCGGAATCGTGCGCCGATCCAGGAGATTGGTCAATACCCGAGCAGAACTGAGCATGGATTTGATTGAGAATGACGAGTAGTGTTCGCCGCGTGCTGGCAGAACGACGACACCAACTCATCCTGCGGGCCCTTCGCTCCGGTGGCCCCGCGGCTGTGACCGACCTCTCCGAGCAGCTGGGTGTGAGCCCGGCCACGATCAGGCGCGACCTGGTCAAGCTGGAGGAGGACGGGCTGCTCACCCGTGTCCACGGCGGCGCCGTCGTCGACGAGGGCGACCAGCCCTTTGCCGAGGTGGCCGAGGTGCGCGTGGCCGAGAAGGACGCCATAGCCGCGTGCGCCGCGGCCCTGGTGCAGGACGGCCAGTCGGTGCTGCTCGACATCGGCACCACGGCCTTCCGGCTCGCCCGCCAGCTGCACGGCCGCCGCCTCACGGTCATCACCAGCAACCTGGTGGTGTACGAGGAGCTCGCCGACGACGAGGGCATCGAACTGGTGCTGCTCGGCGGCATGCTCCGCCGTGAGTACCGCTCCCTGGTCGGTTTCCTCACCGAGGACAACCTGCGCCAGCTGCACGCCGACTGGCTGTTCCTCGGCACCAGCGGGGTGCGTCCCGGCGGGCAGGTGATGGACACGACGGTCGTGGAGGTGCCGGTCAAGCGCGCCATGATCGGGGCGAGCGACAAGGTCGTGCTGCTCGCCGATGCCGCCAAGTTCCCGGGCACGGGCATGGCGAAGGTCTGCGGTCCCGGGGACCTGGACAAGGTGGTGACCAACGCGCCGGTGGATCCGGCGACCCGAGCAGCCCTTGAGGAGGCCGGTGTCGAGGTGGTCCTGGCAGGAAAGGCTCAAGCGTGAAACTGACGATTCTGGGCGGCGGCGGGTTCCGCGTGCCGCTGGTGTACGGCGCACTGCTGACGGACCGGGCCGAGGGGCGGGTCACCGAGGTCGTGCTGCACGACCTCGACGCCGGCCGGCTCTCCGCGGTCGCCCGGGTCCTGGCCGAACAGGCGGCCGGCGTCCCGGGCGCCCCCGCCGTGACCGCCACGACCGACCTGGACGAGGCCCTCACCGGCGCCGACTTCGTCTTCTCGGCGATCCGGGTCGGCGGCCTGGAGGGCAGGGCGAACGACGAGCGGGTGGCCCTCGCGGAGGGCGTCCTCGGCCAGGAGACGGTGGGCGCCGGCGGTGTCGCCTACGGCCTGCGGACCGTGCCCGTCGCCGTGGACATCGCCCGGCGGGTGGCCCGGCTCGCCCCCGACGCCTGGGTCATCAATTTCACCAACCCCGCCGGACTGGTCACCGAGGCCATGTCCCGCCACCTCGGCGACCGTGTCATCGGCATCTGCGACTCCCCGGTGGGCCTCGGCCGCCGGATCGCCCGCGTCCTCGGCGGGGACCCGAAGGAGGCCTGGATCGACTACGTCGGCCTCAACCACCTCGGCTGGGTGCGCGGCCTGCACATCGCCGGCCGCGACGAACTCCCGCGCCTGCTCGCCGACCCCGACCTGCTCGGCTCCTTCGAGGAGGGCAAGCTCTTCGGCGTCGACTGGCTCCAGTCCCTCGGCGCCATCCCGAACGAGTACCTGCACTACTACTACTTCAACCGCGAGGCCGTCCGCGCCTACCAGCAGGCCGAGCGGACCCGCGGTGCCTTCCTGCGCGACCAGCAGGCGCACTTCTACGAGGCGGTGACCGACCCGGGTGCCAGGGCCCTGGACGTCTGGGACCGCACCCGCGCCGAGCGGGAGGCCACCTACATGGCGGAGAACCGGGAGACGGCCGGCGCCGGCGAGCGCGACGCCGACGACCTCTCCGGCGGCTACGAGAAGGTCGCCCTCGCCCTGATGCGGGCCATCGCCCGCGACGAGCGCACCACCCTGATCCTCAACGTCCGCAACCGCGGCACCCTCTCGGTGCTCGACGGCGAGGCCGTCATCGAGGTGCCCTGCCTGGTCGACGCCAACGGCGCCCACCCGGTCGCGGTCGCCCCGCTGCCCGACCACGCCACCGGTCTCGTCTGCGCGGTCAAGGCGGTCGAGCGCGAGGTGCTCGCCGCCGCCGAGTCCGGCTCCCGTACGACGGCCGTGAAGGCGTTCGCCCTGCACCCGCTGGTCGACTCGGTGAACGTCGCCCGGCGTCTGGTGGAGGGGTACACCGAGGTCCACCCCGGCCTCGCGTATCTTAAGTAGCCAGCCGCTCGGAAAGCGCTTTCCATCCCTCTTCTGGAGACTTCCATGCACGACGAACGCCGCCGGATCGAGGAGCGCGTAGAGCGCCTCCACACCCAGCGCATCAAGCCCGCGATCTACGCGGCCACCGTCCCCTTCGAGGTGTCCGCCTGGCAGGCACCCGGGGAGCCGGTGCCCTTCGAGGAGGCCGCGGCCGCCGCGTACGAGTCCTTCGCCATGGACACCCCCTGGGGCCCGCCCTGGGGCACCACCTGGTTCCGGATGCACGGGCAGGTGCCCGCCGAGTTCGCGGGGCGCCGGGTCGAGGCGGTCATCGACCTCGGCTTCGTCGGCGACTGGCCGGGCAACCAGGCCGAGGCCCTGGTCCACCTGACCGACGGCACCCCCCTGAAGGCGGTCAACCCGCTCAACCAGTACGTGGCGATCGCCAACCCGGCGACCGGCGGCGAGGTGATCGACTACCTGGTCGAGGCCGCCTCCAACCCCGACATCCTCGCAGGCGACTTCGCGGCGCCGACCCCGCTGGGCGACGTCCTGACGGCCGGCGACAAGCCGCTCTACACCTTCAAGCGCGCCGACATCGCCGTGCTCGACGAGAACGTCTGGCACCTCGACCTCGACATCCAGGTGCTGCGCGAGCTGATGGTGGAGCTCGGCGAGCACGATCCGCGCCGGCACGAGATCGCGCACGCCCTCGACCACGCGATGGATCTGCTCGACCTGGACGACATCTCCGGCTCGGCCGCCGCCGTCCGCGAGGCCCTGAAGCCCGCGCTGTCCAAGCCCGCGCACGCCAGCGCCCACCGCATCTCCGGCGTCGGCCACGCCCACATCGACTCGGCCTGGCTGTGGCCGATCCGCGAGACCAAGCGCAAGACGTCCCGCACCTTCTCCAACGTGACATCGTTGGCGGACGAGTACGAGGAGTTCGTCTTCGCCTGCTCGCAGGCCCAGCAGTACGAGTGGGTCCGCGACAACTACCCGCAGGTCTGGGCCCGGATCCAGGAGTCGGTGAAGAAGGGCCAGTGGGCGCCGGTCGGCGGCATGTGGGTGGAGTCCGACGGCAACCTGCCCGGCGGCGAGGCGGTCGCCCGCCAGTTCGTGCACGGCAAGCGGTTCTTCATGGAGCACTTCGGGGTCGAGACCAAGGGAGTCTGGCTGCCGGACTCCTTCGGCTACAACGCGGCCTACCCGCAGATCGCCAAGCTGGCCGGCAACGAGTGGTTCCTCACCCAGAAGATCTCCTGGAACCAGACCAACACCTTCCCCCACCACACCTTCTGGTGGGAGGGCATCGACGGCACCCGCATCTTCACCCACTTCCCGCCCATCGACACCTACAACGCCCGCTTCAGCGGCGAGGAGATGTCCCGCGCGGTCCGCAACTACGCAGAGAAGGGCGGCGCGACGCGCTCGCTGGCCCCCTTCGGCTGGGGCGACGGCGGTGGCGGCCCCACCCGCGAGATCATGGAGCGGGCCCGCCGCCTGAAGGACCTGGAGGGCTCCCCGCGGGTCGAGGTCGAGCACCCGGACGCCTTCTTCGCCAAGGCCCGCGCCGAGTACGAGGACGCCCCGGTCTGGGTCGGCGAGCTCTACCTGGAGCTGCACCGCGCCACCTACACCTCGCAGGCCCGCACCAAGCAGGGCAACCGGCGCAGCGAGCACAAGCTCCGCGAGGCCGAGCTGTGGGCGACCACGGCCGCGCTGCACGCGCCCGGCTACCGCTACCCGCACGAGAAGCTGGACCGGCTCTGGAAGACGGTCCTGCTCCACCAGTTCCACGACATCCTGCCCGGGTCCTCGATCGCCTGGGTGCACCGCGAGGCCGAGGCGGAGTACGCCCGGGTCGCCGAGGAACTGGAGGCGCTCACCACCGAGGCGGTCACCGCCCTGGGCGGCGGCCCGGCCCGCGTCTTCAACACCAGCCCCTACGCCCGCGCCGAGGTCGTCCGGGACGCCGCGGGCACCCCGGTGTACGTCGAGGTCCCGGCCGGCGGCAGCGCGCCGCTGACCGCCGCCGCCGAGACCCCGCAGCCGGTGACGGTCGACGGCCGGGTCATCGACAACGGACTGGTCCGGGTGGAGATCGCCGAGGACGGCACCCTGTCGTCCGTCCGCGACCTGCGCGCGAACCGCGAGGTCCTCGCCGGCCAGGGCAACCTGCTCCGCCTGCACACCGACCTCCCGAACTACTGGGACGCCTGGGACGTCGACAAGCACTACAAGAACCGCTACACCGACCTGCTCGACCCCTCCGAGATCACGGTCGTCGACACCGACCCGCTGCTCGGCTCGATCCGCGTCACGCGCCCCTTCGGCAACGGCTCGACGGTCACCCAGACCATCACCGTCCGGGCCGGCAGCCCCCGGATCGACTTCGAGACGGACATCGACTGGCACGAGGCCGAGAAGTTCCTCAAGGCCGGCTTCCCGGTGGACATCCGGGCCGCGCACTCCTCCGCCGAGATCCAGTTCGGCCACGTCCAGCGGCCCACGCACACCAACACCAGCTGGGAGGCGGCCCGCTTCGAGGTCTCCGGCCACCGCTGGGTGCACCTCGCCGAGCCCGGCTACGGCGTCGCCGTCATCAACGACTCGACGTACGGCCACGACGTCTCCCGCACGGTCCGCGAGGACGGCGGTACGACCACCACGGTCCGCCTCTCCCTGGTCCGCGCCCCGCGGATCCCGGACCCGGGCGCCGACCAGGGCCGGCACCGCATCACCTACGCGCTGCTGCCGGGCGCCACCATCGGGGACGCGGTGGCCGAGGGCTACGCCCTCAATCTCCCGCTCCGGGTGGCCGAAGCGGCCGGCGAGCCGACGCCGGTCGTCTCCGTGGACGGCGACGGCGTGACCGTCGAGGCGGTCAAGCTCGCCGACGACGCCTCCGGCGACGTCGTGGTCCGCCTCTACGAGTCCCGGGGCGGCCGCGCCCGGGGCGTCCTGCGCACCGGCTTCCCGCTGGCCGGCGCCCAGGTGACCGACCTGCTGGAACGCCCGCTGGAGGACGCGGCCACCGACGGGGACCGGGTCGCGGTGGAACTGCGCCCCTTCCAGATCCTCACCCTCCGGCTGCGCAGGAGCTGACCGCATGGCCATGCAACCCTGGTTCACCGACGCCAAGCTGGGGATCTTCGTGCACTGGGGCATCTACGCCGTGGACGGGGTCCAGGAGTCCTGGTCCTTCTACGACGACATCGTGCCGCACGACCAGTACATGTCCCAGCTGGGCCGCTTCACGGGCGCCCACTACGACCCGAAGGCGTGGGCGGACCTGTTCGCCCGCGCCGGCGCGAAGTACGCCGTGCTGACCAGCCGTCACCACGACGGAGTGGCCCTGTGGGACACGGCGTACGGCGACCTCAACCTCGGGAAGGACTACCTCGGCCCCTACGCCGAGGCGCTGCGCGAGAACGGCCTCAAGGTCGGCCTCTACTACTCGCACTCCGACTGGAACCACCCCGACTACGCCTCCACGCGCAAGCCGGGCCGCCCGCCCGAGCTGGAGGACAACCGCTACTCGGAGGTCGCCGCCGAGGACGAGGACCTGGCCGCCTGGGAGCGTTTCATCGCCTACCGGGACGGCCAGACAACGGAGCTGGCCTCGCGCTACCGGCCGGACCTGATGTGGTTCGACGGGGAGTGGGACCGCAGCGAGGAGCAGTGGCGGATCCCCGAACTCGCCGCGCTCATCCGGTCGTACGTCCCGCACGTCGTCTTCAACGCGCGCATGCTCAGCGAGGGCGACTACGCAACTCCCGAGCAGGGCGCCCCCATCGTGCCGCCGGACGGCCCGTGGGAGCTGTGCCTGACGATCAACGACTCGTGGGGGTACCAGCACCACGACCACAACCACAAGTCCCTCGCCCAGCTGATCCGCTACTTCACCGAGACCATCGGCGGCGGCGGCAACCTGCTGCTCGACGTCGGCCCCATGGAGGACGGCACCATCCCGCAGCCGCAGGTCGAGCGGCTGGAGGGACTGGGGGAGTGGATCCGCCGGCACGCGGCGGCGGTCTACGGGACGGTGCGCGGGCTTCCGGCCGGGCACCACTACGGTCCCAGCACCCTCTCCGCCGACCGGCGCACCCTCTACCTCACCCTGTTCGACATCCCGCGTGCGGAGATCGGTGTCCGGGGTCTGGCCACGGCGGTCCGCAAGGTCACCGTGCTGGGCACCGGCACCGAACTGAACCACCGGGTGGTCGGCGGACTGCACGAGGCGGTCGGCGTGCTGTGGATCGACCCGCCTGCGGCGGCCGACCTCGACCCGTACGCCACCGTCCTCGCCGTCGAACTGGACGGCGAGCTGGAGCTGTACCGGGGATCCGGCCGGTTCTGAAGCGGTTGGCCGGGGTACGCCCGACCTTCTCCCGCGAAGAATGAAGAATGAGGAGAACGGCCGGCGGGCAGGTCACGGCGGCTTTTCCCGCCGCCGTGACCCTGTCGGTCCGTCGGCGTGAGGGTACCGGTTCCGGCACCCCCCACGCCCCGGTCGCCGGTGCTCAGCCGGTGAAGCCGGCCGTGATCGAGGTGAACTGCCAGGTGCTCTGGCTGATCCCGGAGCAGTTGCTCACCACGCCACCGCCCGCGCAGCCGCGGTCCCGGTTGACCGCCCAGAACGCGAGCCGGGCGATGTGGTGCGTGTTCCCCCAGTCACGGATCTGTGTCCAGATCGCCGGGGTCGTGGTCTCCTGCTGGTCGGACAGCCCGTTCATGCCGGAGATCCCGATGTGCGCGTAGGCGGTCGCGTCGTCCCAGCCGAACGTGGACTTCAGCTTGGCCTTCAGCCCCTCGGCCGCGGCCACGGTGTTGCCGTACATGTCGGAGCCGCCACCGAAGTCGAACGGCATGATCGTGAAGACGTCGATGTCGGCGCCGATCGACTGGGCCTGCTCGATCAGCCGGTTGCCGTAGTACGTCGGACCGGTGGTGGACGTCCCGAAGGTGACGATCGTCCTCAGCCCCGCGTTGTTGGCCTTGACCGTCTTCAGGGCGGTCAGGATCCTCGCCTGCACCGCCTCGTTCTCGAACTCGTCGGTGTTCTCGATGTCCATGTCCACGGATTTGAGGCCGTAGGCGTCGATCACCTTCTGGATCGCTCCGGCCAGCGCGCTCGCGGAGGAGCAGTCGGCGCCGAGCTTGCTGCCCTGCCAGCCGCCGAACGACGGGGTGACGTCACCGCCGGCCGCCCGGATCTGGTTGATCGCGGTCTGGTCGGCGCCGCCGGTCAGCGCCCGGCTGCCGTCCCAGGCCGGGGTGCAGCCGCCCGAGTCCAGCACGAAGGCCATGGTGAAGTTCTTGACGCCGGTCGCGCTCATCACGGTGGCCGGGCTCGGCGGGTCGCCCCAGCCCTCGTAGAGGTAGGGCGCGGCCTGCTTGAACCCGGACCCGCCGCCGGTGCCCGCGTTCGTGGTCACCGACACCGCGTTGGAGGCGGCCGACACGTTGCCGGCCGCGTCCCGCGCCTTCACCGTGAACGTGTACGCCGTGCTCGCCGACAGCCCGCTCACCGTGGCCGAGGTACCGGAGACGCTCGTCGCCAGGGCCGACCCGTTGTAGACGTCGTACCCCGTCACCCCGACGTTGTCCGTCGCGGCCGACCAGGACAGCGACACGCTCGACGAGGTCTTCCCGGTGGAGGTGAGGTTCGCGGGCGCGGTGGGCGCCTGCGTGTCGGAGCTGCCGCCGGGCCCGTCGAGACTGATGTCGTCCGCGTAGTACGTCCCCTGGGCGTACCACCCGTGGACGTAGATCTGGGCGCTGGTCTGCGCGGCCCCGGTGGTGAAGGACACCGTCAACTGGCTGTACTGGGCGGCCGAGGGGGTCCAGGTGGACGCGCCGCCGGTCACCCCGAGGTAGACGTAGGAGCCGCGGACCCAGCCGCTCAGCGAGTACGTGGTGCTGGGCTGCACCGCGACGGTCTGCGTGCACTGGGCGTCGTCACTGGAACTCGCGGCCCCCGCGAGCGCCTTGGAGCCGCCGTGCACGGGCGAGGACACCACCGAGCCGAGGTTCCCGGAGCAGGACCACGGCGACAGACTCCCCGACTCGAAGCCGGGGTTGGACAGGATGTTGGCCGCCTGCGCGGTACCGGGCAGCGCGATGGCCCCGGCGAGCGCGAGGGCGGCCGATCCGAGCAGGGCGAATATCCGACGTCTGGAACGTCTGAGCGAGTTGCGCACGCGATCTCCCTGAAGGAATGGGGGTGTTCGGGAGTGCACACAGGTGCAGGAGGATGCGCAACCAAGTTGGTATGGACCAATCCGCCTGTCAAGAAGACGAACGGGAATTGGTCCATACCGGTGAGTCGGGGCGCCCCCTTGGGGGCGCCGGGCTGTGTTTGATGTGCGGCTCCGCCGCGTGGGGCACCACGACGGCGTGGCACCCGGCCGACAACCTAGAGCGGCAACACCGCGGCCGCGGCGTTAACCGACTCCACTTCCACGGGCACCGCCGGCGCCAGCACCACGTCGGCATCCTCACGCTGCACGGGAACCGACGGGAGTACCGGCTTCGGCCCCGACACCACCGCGTAGTCCTGCCCCAGGAACGGCGGCTCGATCACCCCGGGGTCCTCGCCCAGCGCCAACTGCACAGCCGCCCAGGGCGCGTTGACCCCGCAGAGCGACAGCTGGTGCAGTCCGCCGGCCGGCCGCGTGTTGACGTCGAGCAGCACCGGCTGGTCGCCGTACATCCGGAACTGGATGTTGGACAGGTAGTGCAGCCCGAAGCCCTCGGCGATGATCCGCGCCGGCTTCAGCCACTGCTCGTCCAGGGTGAACCCGCGCCGACGGCCCTTCTTCGTGCGGCCCACGGCCAGCCGGACCCGGTTGTCCGGCCCGGTGAGGCAGTCGACGGACACCTCGGGCTCCTCCAGCCGCGGCATCACCAGCCAGTCCACCGGCTCTTCGGCGCGGCGCAGCGCGTCCACGACCAGGTCGAGCTGCACGTACGGCCCCGGGAACCCGTTGAGGTGAAAGAGCGAGAAGGGGGCGCGCGTGATCACGCGGAAACCCACACCACCCGCACCGGCGGCCGGCTTGAAGCAGGCCTTGTGCCCGCCGGCCTCCAGCTCCTCGACCGCGGCCACGAGTTCGTCCGCGGTGCGGACCCGCGACCAGGGCGGCACCGGCACGCCCACCGAGCTCACCGCCTCGTACGCGGTCGCCTTGTCCTCGAAGACCGCGGTGCCCTCCGGCGTCGGCGCCAGCAGGGCCGTGCCGACCGCCTCGAAGTCGGCCCGGTGGGCGACGATCGCGGACTGGTGCAGCCGGGGCACGAAGACATCGATGCCACGGCGCTGGCACTGGTCCAGCGCGTACTCGACGTAGGCGGCCGGGGACAGGCCCTCCGGCTCCAGTTCGGCGGTGTCGGCGGCGGCCAGCACGGGGGAGTCGGCGTCACCGTGCGTCGCATGGATCTCGACCGCCCGGTCGCTGGGATTTCTCCGCAGCTGATCCATGAAGAACACGTTCTCCGCGTACGTGCGGTTGAGCCAGACGCGTACGCGAGAGCGCATTAAAGCCGCCTTTCGGGGTTTTCGGGCAGGGCTCAGCGAGCCCGTGCCCGGGCAGGGTGGTTGGAGGGTCACCAAACCGCCCTGTCCGAAGGGAAGTTCGCGGCGGTGGTGTTGGGGGGATCATACGGCTTTCCAGGGGCCTCGCGTGCAACGCGAGTGTTACGGATTTCCCCGTCCTGTCCACGCGCGTTTTCCTGCACCGTCCCCGCCGGTTTCCTTGACGCCCCGCAGGCGCCCCGCGGCCGCCCCGCACCGGACCCGCGGCCGACCGGCCCTGCCGGCCGTGGACGGGCCGTGGACCGGCCGGGTGGTGGCCGGCCGGCCGTCGGACGGGTGGTCTTGTTCCCGGCCCTCGACATGTGCTGTGGTGGGGTCCGACGACATGATCGGAAGGGGTACGGGGTGGAGTCCACGGCCGGTGCCGGGCAGTTGCTGGCCATCAGCGACCTGCACGTCTCGTACCCGGAGAACCGCGCGCTCGTCGAGAAGATGCGTCCGGAAACGGACGAGGACTGGCTGATCGTCGCCGGTGACGTCGCGGAGACCGTCGCCGACATCCGCTGGGTGCTGGAGACCTTGGCCGGCCGCTTCCGCAAGGTGCTGTGGGCGCCCGGCAACCACGACCTGTGGACCCACCCCAAGGACCCGGTCACCCTGCGCGGGGTCGCCCGCTACGAGCACCTGGTCGGCCTCTGCCGGGAGTTGGGCGTGGTCACCCCCGAGGACCCGTACCCGGTCTGGGAGGGCCCCGGCGGCCCGGTCGCCGTGGCCCCGCTGTTCCTGCTGTACGACTACTCCTTCCTGCCGGCCGGCTGTGCCACCAAGGAGGAGGGCCTCGCCTACGCGCACGGCACCGGCGTCGTCTGCAACGACGAGCACCTGCTGCATCCCGACCCCTATCCGACCCGCGAGGACTGGTGCCGGGCCCGGGTCGAGGCCACCGAACGCCGGCTCGCCGAGCTGCCGGGGGAACTGCCGACCGTGCTGGCCGGCCACTATCCGCTGGACCGGCACCCCACGGACGTGCTCTGGTACCCGGAGTTCGCCATGTGGTGCGGCACCACCCGCACCGCAGACTGGCACCGCCGGTTCCGTGTCCGGACCATGGTCTACGGTCATCTGCACATCCCCCGGACCACCTGGCTCGACGGGGTCCGCTTCGAAGAGGTCTCCGTGGGATACCCCCGCGAGTGGCGCAAGCGTCCCGGGGACCCGGGGCGGCTGCGCCGTATTCTGCCGATGGAGGTCGACACAGGTGATCGAGGAGCTGCTCCCGGAGTCGGTGGTGGCCGTGGAGATGCTCGGTGACGAGGCGGTCCGCGAGGCCCCGCTCTACCCCGAGGAGGCGGCGCTGGTCGCCCGGGCCGTGCCCAAGCGCCGCCGTGAGTTCTCCGCCGTGCGCGCCTGCGCGCGCAGGGCCATGGAGAAGCTGGGGGTCCCGCCGCAGCCCGTCCTGAGCGGCGAGCGCGGCGCCCCGCGCTGGCCGCACGGGCTGCTCGGCAGCATGACCCACTGCGAGGGCTACTGCGCCGCCGCCCTGGCCCGCGTCGGCGACCTGGCCTCCCTCGGCATCGACGCCGAACCGCACGCCGCGCTCCCCGAGGGCGTCGCCGAGTCCGTGCTGCTCCCCGCCGAGCGGCAGCGGCTCGCCCGGCTCGCGGCCGAACGGCCCGGCGTGCACTGGGACCGCCTGCTGTTCAGCGCCAAGGAGTCCGTCTACAAGGCGTGGTTCCCCCTCACCGGGAAGTGGCTGGACTTCATGGAGGCCGACATAGAGCTCGTCCCCGAGCCCGGGGAGCGGCCGCACGGCGCCCTGCGCGCCCGCCTCCTCGTGCCCGGCCCGGTGGTCGGCGGGCGGGAGCTGGAGGTCTTCGAGGGCCGCTGGAGCGTGGCGCACGGAATGCTGACCTCGGCCGTGGTGGTGCCGCACCGTCCCTGAAGACCGAGCGGGAGCGAGCGGCCCTGGAGCCGGCTGCCGCCCCCGGGCCCGCTCAAGCGCCATCACCCGCCACCTGCTCCCCACCCCTGACGCGCCGTCGGCTCAGGTGGGTGGGCACCAGTCGTGCAGCAGCCGGAAGAACGCCTCCTCGTTGCCCGCGAGTCCGGCGCCGGCCAGGGCATCCTCGGCCTCGGCGAGCACGGCGGGTGGCACCACGAAGGGGCGCGGGGCCTCGGGCGGTCCGTCGAAGGCCGCGCGCACGGTGTGCAGCAGCCGCAGATAGGCCTGGACGGCGGCGCGTTCACGGTCGGTCAGTACGGCGGTGTGCATCGGTCGGCTCTCCCCGTCGGTCGTCGAGGTCACGCGCCCGGACGGCGCGGGCACACCCGGTGTGCGGTGCGCACCCCCCAGCTTGCCGGTCGCCACTGACAACGCCCCCGTGCCGGGCCTCGGTTCGCTCGCTTAGCCGAGGTGAAACCTCACCGAAACGCCCCGGGGAAAAGGCTTCCTACCCTGGAAGGAGACGCATCCGGCCGGGTCGCAGGGGCCCGGGACAGCGGGGGAGGCCGATCGTGTCGGAAGCGATGCCCAGCCGTCCGCAGCCCACCGCGCACCTGCGCCCCGTGGACGACGTCGAACTGGCGACGCGTCACCGGGTCGTGCACGGCTACCGGCGCGCCTACCGCATCGCCGGCGACGGGCCCGCCCTGGTCCTCGTCCACGGCATCGGGGACTCCTCGGCGACCTGGGCACGGCTCATCCCGCTCCTCGCCCGCACCCACACCGTGATCGCCCCCGACCTGCTCGGCCACGGCGAGTCGGACAAACCGCGGGCCGACTACTCGGTCGCCGCCTACGCCAACGGGGTGCGGGACCTGCTGACCACCCTGGGCATCGAGTCCGCGACCCTCGTCGGGCACTCGCTCGGCGGGGGCGTCGCGATGCAGTTCGCCTACCAGTTCCCCGAGCGCACCGAGCGGCTCATCCTGGTCAGCGCGGGCGGGGTGGGACGTGAGGTCAACCCGGCGCTCCGGCTCGTCTCGCTCCCCGGCGCCCACCTGCTGCTGTCGGCGCTGCGGCTGCCCGGCATGCGCCTCCAAGTGGGCCTGGCGGTACGCCTGCTGAGGCTCCTGGACACCGGCCTCGGCCAGGACGCCCCGGAACTGCTCACCCTGGTCGACGCGCTCCCCGACGAGACCTCCCGCAACGCCTTCGTCCGCACCCTGCGCGCGGTCGTCGACTGGCGCGGACAGGTCGTCACCATGCTGGACCGCTGCTATCTCACCGAGGGCATGCCGACCATGCTCCTGTGGGGCGACCGCGACAGCGTGGTCCCGGTCCGGCACGCGTACCGTGCCCGCGAGGCGATGCCCGGCGCCCGGCTGGAGATCTTCGAGGGCGCCGGGCACTTCCCGTTCCACACCGACCCGGCCCGGTTCGTCGCCCTGGTCCAGGATTTCACGGCCACCACCGCCCCGGCGGACTGGAGCCGCGAGCGCTGGCGCAGCCTGCTCCTCGACGGCCGCCCCGGCCCCGGACCCGGCCCGGCCGGGCAGCGGGACCTGCGCGAGGCCAGCGAGCGCAGCGCCACCTGAGTCCGAGCCACGCCGGTCGCGGCGCCACCTGAGTCCGCGCCGTGCCGCCCGCGGCCCCGGCATCCCCCGCGCCGCGCCGCGACGGACGGCGGGACGACGAGCGACCGTGCCCGGCACCCGTCCCGGGCGTGCGGACATGGTTCCCGCCCCCTGGGGGGAGTGGGTCACTTGCCCAGGTAGCCCAGCGACGTCTCGATGCGGCCCGCCACGTCCTGCCGGCGCCCCGGACCGCGCAGGACCGAACCCGCGAGCCAGGTCCGGCACTTGCTCGCCAGCAGCAGCCCGAAGGTCTCCGCGTCCCGTTCCTCGGCGCGGTCGAAACGGGTGCGGGCGGCCACCCGCTGGACGGCGGCCTGGAGCGCGGCCTGGTCGGCCTCGCCGCCGGTGCCCGCGCCGGCACGGGGGTCCGGGCCGAGCAGCCGCGCGGCCACCCCGACCCCCTCCACGTCATGGCCGCAGTGCTCGGCGTGCATGTGCCACAGCTCGTGCCCGAGGATCACCAACTGGTGCTCGGGCACCGTGCGTTCCTCGACGACGACCAGGTCGCGGTCGGCCAGGTCGAGCCAGAGCCCGCTGGCCGTGCCGGGCGGGAAGACGGCCGTACGGAACTGGACGGGGCGGCCGCGGCGGCGGCCCAGCGCGTCGCACAGCGCCCGGTACAGCTCCCGCGGGGGAGCGGGCGCGGGCACGCCCAGCTCCCCGACCAGCTCGCCGCTCAGCCGGCGCATGTCCCTGCCGATGCCCACTCTTCTCCCTCGGCTCACGACTCTCGGCTCACGGCTCCCAGCTCACGACTCGGGCCGTTTGACGCTCTCCAGGAGCATGTCCAGCCACTCCGCGACCTTGTCCCGGTGCTGGTCGGTGGGCAGCTGGGCGGCCCGCCAGGCGATGCCGCGCACCCCGTGGTCCTGCAGCAGCCGCTCCAGCGGGTCCTCGGCCGCCTCGGCGGCGGCCCGCTCCCGGTCGGCCAGCTTCTGCAGCAGTTCCTGCTCGACGCGCTGCAGGGCGCCGGCGAGCGCCTCGGGGTCCTCGGCGGTGAGGAAGCCGGCGTGCACGCGGAAGAAGCGCTGGAGGGCGTCGCAGTGCTCCATGGTCGGCCGCCGGTCGCCGTTGATCAGGGCGCCGGCCTGCTGCCGGGACATGCCCGCGCCGTCGGCGATCTCCTGCTGGGTGTGCTTGCGGCCGTTCGGCTTGAGGCGGGTGCGGCGCAGCAGGTCCAGCCGCTGCAGGAAGCGGGCCTGGACGTCGGGCTCGCCCGCCGGGCGGCCGGTCAGCAGGGTCCGGACCACGGGCTCCGGGACACCGCATGCGAAGGAGAGCCGCCCCACGTGGAAGACCTCGGCATGCGGGACGCCGAGCCGGTCGGCGAGCGCGGTGACGCGGGCGACGGCGGCCGGCAGCTGGGCGGTCGCCGTGGCGCCCGGATCCTCGTAGCCATCCGTCACCGACGAAACTCCTACGTCTCTCAGGGGAATCAGGGGCTTCTCACAAGCGGCGCCGTGTGAACCTCCCGGAACGAACCCCCCGGAGAGTAGCGGGTCATTCGAACTCACATCCAGGTCTCGCCACAACTGTGGCCAATTTCGGACGTCAACAGGCATGAAATGCCACGATAGTTGACATGACTCAGGGTGGAGCAGCAGGATCACATCGCCGCGAGAAGGCCGCATAGGCAAGAGGGGTGACCTCCCGATGGCATATCAGGCAGGTGGGCGGCGGCCGGCGCCGCGGCCCGTCCCCGAGGGTCTGGAGGCCCAGGCGTATCTCCAGGACTACGCGTTGCTGCTGGACGCGGTCCCCTTCCCGTCCCTGGTGGTGGACCACCGCTGGGACGTGGTGCTGGCCAACGGCGCGTTCGAGACACTTTTCCGGGCGGTCGCCCCGCATCCCACCGCGATGCCGGGGGACAACTTCCTGCGCTTCGTCCTGTTCCACCCGGATGCCGGAACGATTCTCGACGCCCACGAGTCGGGCTGGTGCCTGCCGATGCTGGCGCAGTTCAAGACCACGCTGGAGCACTACGGCCACGACCACGATCTCCAGGCGATCCGCCGGGAGATCGCCCAGGACCCCCTCATGGAGGCCGCCTTCCGACAGGGCCTGCCGCACTGGCTGCGCGCCGTCGGGGAGGGGGGTGCACAGCTCGACGGAGCCGTCCGGTCGGTGCTACACCCGGACCCGCTGCTGGGCGCCACCGAGTGCAGGGTCGTCGGTGAGACCCCCAAGACCCTTCAGGACATGGGCTACGCGCGTTACACCCTGGTGCTGCGCGCCGCCCCCCGCCCTGCCGCCGCCCCGCGCCGCTCCCGGCGGCCCGGCGGCCTGGGCGCCCATCTGACCGTCGTCCCGGCCCCCGAAGGCTGACCCGGCACCGCCGGCGTTCAGGTCGCCGACGGCGCCGGGCCGGGCGGCGCCTCGACAACCCGGACCAGGCCCCGTCCCGCGCCGAGGCCTCGTCGTCCGGTCCTCGTCCGTCCTGATCCTGGGCGTCGTTCCGTCCTCGCCCCCGCCTCGGCTCAGCCGTCCGCCACCACCAGGACCAGTGGCACGCCCCGGCACGGCACCAGCCGCAGTCCGTCGAAGGTGCCCGGCCGGCCGCTCTCCAGGACCGCCGCGAAGTCCGGGCCCTTGGCCAGGGAGCCCGCCAGCTGGGCCGGGTCGGCCGACGCCGCCACCCGGCCGCGGGCGTTGACCAGCCGCGCGGGTCCGGACAGGCCGCGCAGCAGCGGCAGCGCGGCCGCCTCGAAGTGCCGCAGGTAGACGTCGGCCGCGGCCACGCCCAGGAACCGGCCGCCCACCTCCACCGGCGCGGAGAGCGTGAGGCTGTACTCGTCCGAGCAGAGGTAGTCCACGTACGGCCCGGCCACCGCCCGCCGCCCGGTGTCCCGGGGCAGCGCGAACCAGTCCCAGTGCGTGTAGTCGGAGTAGGCCGAGGTGCGCGGGTCGAGGTCCAGGAGCAGCGGCCGTACGTCCCCGCCCGCGTCGCTCTGCCACCACTCCAGCCAGGCCGGGACGTCGGCCAGCACCCCCGGCGCCGCCACGAACCCGACGCCGGAGACCAGCTCCTGCCGGGCCAGACGCAGGTGGAGGCCGGGACGCAGGGCGGCGAGGTCGGCGGTCACGGGCCGACGGCCCTCGGCGGCCACCCGGGCCAGCAGTGCGGCGGTGTCGGCGCGGGTGGCCGCGACGGCGTCGAACACCGCCTCCAGGGCGTGGCCGACCCGCGCGGCCACGTCCTCCTCGGCGGCGTCGAGCGTGGCCGCCGCCGGACCGGAGGCGACGGTGCTGCGGCTCATGGTGCCCTCCAGCGGACGGGGGAGCGGGCGCGGCGCGGCTACAGGGTCAGCCGCAGGGCGATGAGCCGTGCCGTCGAGTCCCGTACGCACCGCTCGGCCAGCTCCCTGGCCGATGCGTGCGCCCCATCCTGCACGGCCGAGATTACGGACCGGTGACGGTCCGCCACCTCTTCACGATATTCGTCGTCCCCGAGCACAAGGCACAGCAGGGCGCCGATCTCCCTCTGGAGCGCGACCTGTTCCCGGGTGAGCCGGGCCGACTGCGCGGCGGCGGCCAGCTCCACGTGGAAGCGGCCGTACAAGCGGCTGCGCGCCGCCGCGTCCGCGGCCCCGCCCAGGTCCTCGGCGGTCCGGCGGAGCTGGTCGAGGTCGTGGTCCTCGGTGCGCCCGGCGGCGAGGTGGGCCGCGGTGCCGGACAGGGCCGCCCAGTGGTCGCCGAGGTCGCGCAGCTCCTCGGGGCTCCAGCCGCGCAGCCGCTCCACGAGCCGCGTCCGGTCGGGCACCTCGGGGGAGGAGACGAAGCTGCCGCCGCCCCGTCCCCTGCGGGTGACGACGAGACCCTGCTGGCGCAGTGCCATCAGAGCCTCCCGCAGGGTCACCGTGGAGACCCCGAGCTGCCCTGCCAGCTCGGTCTCCCCGGGCAGCTGCTCCCCGTCGGCGAGCAGGCCGAGCTCGATGGCGTCGCCGATCCGGCGGACGACGGCGGCGACCCGGGCCCCGCTGTCCACCGGGGCGAAGACGGCCTTTCGGGCGCCGCCGTCCGTCTGGTGCTGTCTCACGGCCCACCACCCTATGCGTTGACCCAACCTTTACCCCGGAAGGGTCTTGAGCTGTGAACTATGACTTCATATCTTTCCGATCACCAGGTGAACGCAGGACAACGGCAGAAAGGTTCCCGCCCATGGAGGCCAGCGCGATCCGGTTGCGGGATCTGCGGAAGTCGTTCGGCGAGACCAGCGCCGTCGCCGGGGTCGACCTGGAGATCCGGGACGGCGAGTTCTTCTCGATGCTCGGCCCCTCCGGCTCCGGCAAGACCACCGTGCTGCGCCTGGTCGCCGGCTTCGAGACGCCCACCTCGGGCACGATCGAACTCGCCGGGCAGGACGTCACCCGCCGCGCCCCCTTCGAACGGGACGTGCACACCGTCTTCCAGGACTACGCCCTGTTCCCGCACATGAGCGTCGAGCAGAACGTCGCCTACTCCCTCAAGGTCCGCGGCGTCCCCAAGGCCGAACGCCTGGTCCGCGCCCGCAAGGCCCTCGCCGAGGTCCGCCTCGACGGGTACGGCGGCCGCCGCCCCGCCCAGCTCTCCGGCGGCCAGCGCCAGCGCGTCGCCCTCGCCCGCGCCCTCGTCGGACGCCCCCGCGTGCTGCTCCTGGACGAGCCGCTCGGCGCCCTCGACCTGAAGCTCCGCGAGCAGATGCAGCTCGAACTCAAGGCCCTGCAACGCGAGGTGGGCATCACCTTCGTCTTCGTCACCCACGACCAGGAGGAGGCGCTGACGATGAGCGACCGCGTCGCCGTCTTCCACCAGGGCCGCATCGAACAGGTCGGCACCCCTGCCGAGATCTACGAACGCCCCGCCACCGCGTTCGTCGCCTCCTTCGTCGGCACCTCCAACCTGCTCACCGGCGAAGCCGCCCTGCGGGTGCTCGGCGAGAGCGGCACCCACAGCGTCCGGCCGGAGAAGATCCGGGTCCTCAAGGAGACCGCCGACCCGGACGAGGACGGGCACGCCACCGCGGTCGGCACCGTGGCCGAGGTGGTCTACCTCGGCGACGCCACCCGCTTCCTGGTCGACCTGGACGGCGGCGGCAGGCTCACCGCGCTCCAGCAGAACCTCGACACCTCCGCCGAGGACGTCGCCGCCTACCGCGGCACCCGCGTCCGGCTGCGCTGGCAGCGCCGGCACACCGTCCACGTCCCCGACTGATCCGCCGTCCCGGAACGTCCGGATCCGCCGTCCCTCACGTCTGGAGTACGTCGTGCGCCTCACCCGTCCCCTCACCGCGGCCGCCTGCGCCGCGCTGCTGCTGGCCGCCACCGCCTGCGGCTCCTCCGGCTCCGGTTCCTCGACCGGCCTCAACCCGCCCGACCTGAAACCCCTGGCCAAGCTCGGCAGGTCCGAGGGCCAGGTCAACCTGATCGCCTGGGCCGGCTACGTCGAGGACGGCTCCGACGACCCCAAGGTCGACTGGGTCACCGACTTCGAGAAGCAGACCGGCTGCCAGGTGAACTCCAAGGTCGCCGCCAGCTCCGACGAGATGGTCAAGCTGATGAAGACGGGGGAGTACGACGCCGTCTCGGCCTCCGGCGACGCCTCCCTGCGGCTGATCGCCTCCGGCGACGCGGCCCCGGTCAACACCGGGCTCGTACCGAACTACAAGGACGTCTTCAGCGGCCTGAAGAACGGCGCCTGGAACTCGGTCAAGGGCCGGATGTACGGCATCCCGCACGGCCGCGGCGCCAACCTGCTGATGTACAACACCCAGAAGGTCAGGCCCGCCCCCACCTCCTGGTCGGCCGTCTTCGACGACGCCGGCGCGTACAAGGGCCACGTCACCGCCTACGACTCGCCGATCTACATCGCCGACGCGGCCCTGTACCTCAAGGCCACCAGGCCGGAGTTGAAGATCAAGGACCCCTACGCGCTCGACCAGAAGCAGTTCGACGCGGCCGTGGCCCTGCTGAAGAAGCAGAACGCGGACATCGGCGAGTACTGGAGCGACTACCTCAAGGAGATCTCCGCCTTCAAGAGCGGCGACTCCGTGATCGGCACCAGCTGGCAGGTCATCGCCAACCTGGCCGCCGGCGAGGGCGCCAAGGTGAAGGCCTTCGTGCCCAAGGAGGGCTCCACCGGCTGGTCCGACACCTGGATGGTCTCCGCCAAGGCCAAGCACCCCAACTGCGCCTACAAATGGCTGAACTGGATCGTCTCCCCGAAGGTCAACGCCGAGGTCGCCGAGTACTTCGGCGAGGCCCCCGCCAATGCCAAGGCCTGTGCCCTCACCAGCGACAAGAACTTCTGCACGACCTACCACGCGGCCGACGAGGGCTACTGGAAGCACATCGCCTTCTGGAACACGCCCATCGAGCAGTGCCTGGACGGCCGCACCGACGTGAAGTGCGTGCCGTACGCCAAGTGGGTGCAGGCCTGGACCGAGATCAAGGGCTGACCCATGGCCCTGCTCACCCGGACCGCGGGGGCGCTGCACCGGCGCCCCCGGCTCCGCCTCGCGCTGCTGCTGACCGCCCCGCTGCTGTGGCTGGCCGTGCTCTACCTCGGCTCGCTGGCCGTGCTGTTCGTCTCCGCGTTCTGGACCACGGACTCCTTCACCTCCGAGGTGGTGAGGGTCTGGTCGACCGACAACTTCCGCGAGCTGTTCACCACGCCCGTGTTCCGGCAGGTGATCCTGCGCAGCGTCGGCGTCGCCCTCGCGGTGACCGCCCTCTGCGCGGTGCTCGCCTTCCCGGTCGCCTTCTACACCGCACGGGTCGCCAGGCCCAGCCGGCGCCCGCTGCTCGTGGTCGCCATCCTCACCCCGCTGTGGGCGAGTTACCTGGTCAAGGTGTACGCCTGGCGGCTGATCCTGTCCGAGGGCGGCCTCGCCGACTGGCTGCTGAAACCGCTCGGCCTGAGCGGGCCGGGCTTCGGACTGCCGGCCACCGTGCTGACCCTGACCTACCTGTGGCTGCCCTACATGATCCTGCCGATCCACACCGCGCTGGAGCAGCTGCCCGACAACCTCCTCGACGCCTCGGCGGACCTGGGCGCCCGCGCCGGGCGGACCTTCCGGTCCGTGGTGCTGCCGATGGTGCTGCCGTCGGTCGCCGCCGGATCGGTGTTCACGTTCTCGCTCAGCCTCGGCGACTACATCACCGTGCAGATCGTCGGCGGCAAGACCCAGCTCATCGGCAACCTCGTCTACGCCAACATCGAACTCAACCTGCCCATGGCCGCAGCCCTCGCCACCGTCCCCGTCGCCGTCATCGTGCTGTACCTGCTGGCGATGCGGCGGACGGGGGCGTTGAGCAGCCTCTGACGACGGGTGATATGTCACATGCCACTCTCCCGGTCTGCCCGTGTCGCCCTCCGCGTGGCCGCCGCCCTCGGCTTCGCCGTCATCTACGTCCCCCTTCTCCTCGTCCTCGTCAACTCCCTCAACCCCGACCGCAGTGCGAGCTGGCCGCCGCCCGGCCTGACCACTCGCTGGTGGTCGGCCGCCTGGCGCAGCTCCGGTGCCCGGGACGCCCTGTGGACCTCGGTCGGGGCCGGGCTCGGCGCCACCGCCATCGCCCTGGTGCTCGGCACCCTGGCGGCGTTCGCGGTCGCCCGGTACCGCTTCTTCGGCCGGGACGCGCTCTCCTTCGTGGTGGTGCTGCCGATCGCGCTGCCCGGCATCGTCACCGGCATCGCCCTCAACTCCGCGTTCAGCACCGTCCTCGAACCGCTCGGCGTCGGCCTCGGCCTGTTCACCGTGGTCGTCGGACACGCCACTTTCTGCGTCGTGATCGTCTTCAACAACGTCGTGGCCCGGCTGCGCCGCACCTCGGGCAGTTACGAGGAAGCGGCGGCCGACCTGGGCGCCGACACCTTCCGTGCCTTCGCCGACGTCACCTTCCCGCTGGTGCGTTCCGCGCTGCTCGCGGGCGGGCTGCTCGCCTTCGCGCTCTCCTTCGACGAGATCGTGGTCACCACCTTCACCGCCGGGCCGGGCGTCCGGACCCTGCCCCTGTGGATCTTCGACAACATGACCCGCCCACAGCAGGCGCCGGTGGTCAACGTGGTGGCGGCGGTGCTCGTCCTGCTCTCCGTCGTCCCGATCTACGTCGCGCAACGGCTGTCGGCGGACACGGCGACCGGCAGTCGGGTCTGAGGAGGCAGGGCTGCGGGATGTCGCAGAGTTCCTGCGCCGCGCCGGGACCGAGGACGCCGACGAGGCGTACGGAGAGGCGCCGGTGCTGATCGAGTCCCGCGGCGGCGGCCCGCACGCCTGGGTTCACCAACTGATCGTCTCAGAATGACGTGCTCGGTCCGACGGCCGCGCTCGGTCATGCCGGCAGGGTTTGACGGGGATCGTCCGGCGACGGGTGGGAGCACCCGTCCGCCTGATCGGGCGGCGAGCCGCAGTACCAGGGAACACCGAACAGTGGATCGCCCCATCAAGGAGACAGGCTGCACAGGCCCGTTGACCCTCGTCGCGATCCGTGCGGAGCAGGGTGATCCGCGGCTCCGCTCGGGTGTTGCGGGTCAGGGCTGGTCGCCCACGAGAGCGATGGCGCGCGACTCGGGAACCCCCAGCATCAGCAGGCTCGTGATCGTCGCTGCTCGTGCGCCGGGGGTTCCGTCCGACAGGTCGCTGTCCGCGATGGCGAACACGACGCCGTAGGCGACCTGGCTCAGAATGCCCGCCGGCAGGTGTCGTGCGAACACGTCGCCGTCCTGGCCCCGCTTCACCAGGTCGGCGAGGAGCTCGTCGACCGGCCCCAGCAGGCCGTGGATCGTCTCGCCGTACTCGCCACGGCGCAGCGCCAGCAGCACCCGGTACCGGTGGGCCACCGGCCAGAGACGGGCGATGAATTCGACCCACGTCGCGTCCGCTTCCGCGCCGGAGGCGTTGACTTCGGTGAGCACGGCTGTCATCTCGGTGACGGCCCGTTCCGTGAGGGTCCGGACCAGGTCGAGGCGCGAGGGGAAGTGGTCGTAGACCGTGCGACGGACGACGCCGGCAGCGGAGGCGATGTCACCCATTCCGGCGTCGGGGTTCTCTCCCAGCACATGGAGGGCGACGTCGAGGATGCGATCGCGTGTCTCCATCATCGAGCGCACGCGGGAGGACTCGGTGGGCACGACACCAGTATTGCACACCGGTGTACAGTGAGATTGACTGTACAGCAGTGTGCAGCGAAGAGTGGCGCTGCGCTTCGAAGCTCAGGAGAAGAGAAGAAGGCGATGACCGTACCGACGCCGCCGACCCCGGCCTTGATTCGCCCGTTCACCGTCTCGATCCCGCAATCGGAGATCGACGACGTCAAGCAGCGACTGGCCAGAACGCGATGGCCGGACCCGGAAACCGTGGGCGACTGGTCGCAGGGGGTTCGCGTGGAGAACGCCAGGTCTCTGGTCGGCTACTGGGAGCGCGGATACGACTGGCGGCGCCTGGAGTCCGGCCTCAATCGCTTCCCGCAGTTCCTGACCGAGATCGATGGGCTGGACATCCACTTCCTCCACGTCAGGTCCAGGAATCCCCGCGCGATGCCGCTGATACTCACGCATGGATGGCCGGGCTCGATCGTCGACTTCCTGAAGCTGATCGGCCCGCTGACCGATCCGGTTGCGTTCGGAGGGGATGCCGCCGACTCGTTCGACGTCGTCGTCCCGTCGCTCCCCGGGTTCGGGTTCTCCCAGAAGCCCACGGTGACCGGGTGGACCGTCTCGCGCATCGCGAGCGCGTGGGCGGAGCTGATGAAGCGTCTCGGCTACACGGAATGGGCCGCACAGGGCGGCGATTGGGGTGCCGTCGTCACCACCGCCCTCGGGGCCATGCGACCTGAAGGGCTTCTCGGAATTCATCTGAACACCCAGTACGCCTTTCCCGCACGGATCCCCGACACCCTGTCGCCCGAGCAGCGCGACGCCGTGGAGACCCTCGCCCTCTACACCGGCGATCTCGGTGGATCGAACCACCTTCAGGGCACGAAACCGGAAACGGTCGGATTCGCCCTGGCGGACTCTCCCGCCGGCCAGGCGGCCTGGATCTACGAGAAGTTCCAGTCCAAGACCGACAACCACGGGCTCGCCGAGGACGCTCTCGGCATCGACGACATGCTCGACGCGATATCCCTCTACTGGTTCACCAACAGCGCAGCGTCGTCCGGCCGTATCTACTGGGAGAACAAAACGCTCACTTTCGCCGGCCCGAAGGTGACGCTTCCGGTCGCGGTGACGGTCTTCCCGAGGGACATCCCACGCGTGCCACGCAGCTGGATCGAAGACACCTACAGCAATCTCATCCACTACGGCGAGGCCGACAAGGGCGGGCACTTCGCGGCTCTGGAACAGCCCGAGATCCTGGTCGGCGAAATCCGCACGGGCCTGCGCACCCTTCGTTCCTGACAAGCCGGAGCTCATCGCGACCGGACACTGTGTCGCGATCTTCCCTGCCGGCGACCGACGCGCCGCCGTGCGTGAGGACATCGCCCTGGTGCCGGTCATCGACGTCGATCCCCGCGAGGTCGTACTCGTCACGCGCGCAGACGACCCCTACCCACTGCTCGGACCACCGCAAGGCGTCGCACGTGCATCGCTCGGCACCACCTCCCGAGGGGAGAACGGCGAGCCGTCGGTCAACTGACCCCCATCGCCCCTGCTTCGGGTTCCAGCTGTCGAAGGGGCCTCCGCCGCCTTACGCAAGCAGCTTGCGTAAATTGCGCTACTCTTGCGTGCATGACACGACGACTTGCAGAAGTGGCCAAGAAGGTCGGGGTCAGCGAGGCCACGGTCAGCCGGGTGCTCAACGGCAAGCCGGGAGTCTCCGAGGCGACCCGTCAGGCGGTGCTCTCGGCCCTCGACGTGCTCGGGTACGAGCGCCCCACCCAGCTGCGCGGTGAACGCGCCCGGCTCGTCGGTCTGGTCCTGCCCGAGCTCCAGAACCCCATCTTCCCGGCGTTCGCCGAGGTCATCGGCGGCGCCCTGGCCCAGCTCGGCCTCACGCCCGTGCTGTGCACGCAGACCAAGGGCGGGGTCTCCGAGGCGGACTACGTGGAGCTGCTGCTGCAACAGCAGGTCTCCGGCGTGGTGTTCGCCGGCGGCCTCTACGCCCAGGCCGAGGCGCCGCACGACCACTACCGGCTGCTCGCCGAGCGCAAGATCCCGGTGGTGCTGGTCAACGCGGCCATCGAGCACCTCGGCTTCCCGGGCGTCTCCTGCGACGACGCCGTCGCCGTCGAGCAGGCCTGGCGTCACCTCGCCTCCCTCGGGCACGAGCGCATCGGCCTGGTCCTCGGCCCCGGCGACCACGTCCCCTCCGCTCGCAAGCTGGCGGCGGCGCGGGCCGTCGGCGACGTGCCCGACGAGTTCGTGGCCCGCGCGATCTTCTCCATCGAGGGCGGCCACGCGGCCGCGGCCCGGCTCATCGACCGGGGCGTCACCGGCATCATCTGCGCCAGCGACCCGCTCGCCCTGGGCGCCGTCCGCGCGGCGCGCCGCAAGGGCTACGAGGTGCCCGCCCGGGTCTCGGTCGTCGGCTACGACGACTCGGCGTTCATGAACTGCACCGAGCCCCCGCTCACCACGGTCCGCCAGCCCATCGAGGCCATGGGCAGGGCCGCCGTCGAGCTGCTCAACGCGCAGATCGGCGGTACCGCCGTACCGGCGGAGGAGCTGCTGTTCGAGCCCGAGCTGGTCGTCCGGGGGTCGACCGCGCAAGCGCCGAAAGGCTGAGGCCCGACAGATCCCACCAGCTGTCGAATAATTACAGATTCTGCGTGACATCTTGCGCGGCTGTGCTGCCGGTGCTTGAGTGTGCGGCGCCCACCGGTCCCGGTGCGGCGCCCAACTGCTCCTGTTCTGGGGGGTCCACCGATGTCCAGCACCGGGTTCCGCCGTGCCCTCGTCGCGTTCGGCGTCTGTTCCTCACTGGCGCTCTCCGCCACGGCCTGCGGGTCGGGCGACGACGACACGGGCAGCGGCAGGACACGCATCACCGTCAACTGCGAGCCGCCGAAGAGCGCCAAGGTCGACCGGTCGTTCTTCGACCAGGACATCGCCGACTTCGAGAAGAAGAACCCGGACATCGACGTCGTCGCGCACGACGCGTTCCCCTGCCAGGACCCGAAGACCTTCGACGCCAAGCTCGCCGGCGGCCAGATGGAGGACGTGTTCTACACGTACTTCACCGACGCCAGGCACGTCGTCGACATCAACCAGGCGGCCGACCTCACGCCGTACCTCAAGGAACTCAAGAGCTACGACACCATCCAGAAGCAGCTGCGGGACATCTACACCGTCGACGGCAAGGTCTACGGCATCCCGCGCACCGGCTACTCGATGGGCCTGATCTACAACCGCAAGCTCTTCCAGCAGGCCGGCCTCGACCCCGACAAGCCGCCGACGACCTGGGACGAGGTCCGCGCCGACGCCAGGAAGATCGCCGCGCTCGGCAACGGCACCGTCGGATACGCCGACTACAGCGCGCAGAACCAGGGCGGCTGGCACTTCACCGCGGAGATGTACTCGCAGGGCGGTGACGTGGTGTCGGCCGACGGCAGGTCGGCGACCGTCGACACCCCCGAGGGCCACGCCGTCCTGCAGAACCTGCACGACATGCGCTGGACCGACGACTCGATGGGCAGCAAGCAGCTGCTGATCATCAACGACGTGCAGCAGATGATGGGCTCGGGCAAGCTCGGCATGTACCTCTCGGCGCCGGACAACATCCCGATCCTGGTGAAGGAGAAGGGCGGCAACTACAAGGACCTCGCCCTCGGCCCCATGCCCGGCGGCAAGGGCACGCTCATCGGCGGCGACGGCTACATGTTCAACAAGAAGGACACCCCGGCCCAGATCCGGGCCGGCCTCAAGTGGCTCGACGCCATGTTCCTCACCCCCGGTGACGGCTTCCTCGGCGACTACGCCCGCGCCAGGAAGAACAACGCGCCCGTCGGCCTGCCCGAGCCGCGCCTGTTCACCGGCGCCGCCGACGCGAAGGACCAGGCGGTCAAGAAGGCCAACGCCAACGTGCCGGTGGAGAACTACCAGGCGTTCCTGGACGGCAACCGGTCCCTGCAGATGAAGATCGAGCCGCCGGACGCCCAGCAGATCTACTCCGTCCTCGACGGCACCGTCTCCGCGGTCCTCACCAAGAAGGACGCGGACATCGACCAGCTCCTCAAGGACGCCAACGACAAGATCGACGGCATCCTGGCCCGGAGCTGACCGCGATGACCAAGACGGCCGCACGACGACCCGCCCCGGCAGCGGTCGCCGTCCGACAGATCCCGGCGCCGCCCCCGGCAGGGGACCGGAGGCGGCGGCGGATCACCGACCAGGCCCGCGCCTACGGCTTCCTGCTCGGCGGACTGATCTGCTTCGCCCTGTTCTCCTGGTACCCGGCGATCCGCGCCGTCGTGATCTCCTTCCAGAAGTACACGCCCGGCTCGTCCGCCGAGTGGGTCGGCACCGCCAACTTCACCCGGGTCCTGCACGACCCCGAGTTCTCGGCGGCCTGGCGCAACACCCTCACCTTCACGCTGCTGGCCCTGCTGATCGGCTTCGCGATCCCCTTCGTCCTCGCCCTGGTCATCAACGAACTACGGCACGCGAAGGCGTTCTTCCGGGTCGTGGTCTACCTCCCGGTGATGATCCCGCCGGTGGTCAGCGCCCTGCTGTGGAAGTGGTTCTACGACCCCGGCGCCGGCCTCGCCAACGAGACGCTGCGCTTCCTGCACCTGCCCACCTCGAACTGGACCAACGGCACCGGCACCGCGCTCGTCTCCCTGGTGATCGTGGCCACCTGGGCCAACATGGGCGGTACCGTCCTGATCTACCTGGCCGCCCTCCAGTCCATCCCCGGCGAGCTGTACGAGGCCGCCGAGCTGGACGGCGCAAACCTGCTCCAGCGCGTCCGGCACGTGACGATCCCCCAGACCCGGTTCGTCATCCTCATGCTGATGCTGCTCCAGATCATCGCCACCATGCAGGTGTTCACCGAACCGTTCGTCATCACGGGCGGCGGCCCGGAGAACGCCACGGTCACCGTGCTCTACCTGATCTACAAGTACGCCTTCCTCTACAACGACTTCGGCGGCGCCTGCGCGCTCAGCGTGATGCTCCTGGTGCTGCTCGGCGTCTTCTCCGCCGTGTACCTGCGGCTGACCCGGTCCGGGGAGGACGGATGAGCAGCGCCACCCGCACCCTGATCTCGCCCGCGACGCTGGCCCGTCCACGCGGGCGGGCGGTCTACTGGAGCGTCTTCACCGGTGTCGTCGTCCTCTTCACGCTCGCCTTCCTGTTCCCCGTGTACTGGATGGTGACCGGGGCGATGAAGTCACCGGACGAGGTCGCCCGGACCCCGCCCACCGTCGTCCCCGAGCACTGGCACCTCTCCGGTTACACCGACGCCTGGGAGCTGATGCAGCTTCCGGAGCACCTGTGGAACACGGTGGTGCAGGCCGCTGGTGCCTGGGTCTTCCAGCTGGTGTTCTGCACGGCCGCCGCCTACGCCCTGTCGAAGCTGAAGCCGGCCTTCGGCAAGGTGATCCTCGGCGGCATCCTGGCCACCCTGATGGTGCCGGCCCAGGCCCTGGTCGTCCCCAAGTACCTGACCGTCGCCGACCTGCCCCTCATCCACACCAGCCTGCTCAACGACCCGCTCGGCATCTGGCTGCCGGCCGTCGCCAACGCCTTCAACCTCTACCTCCTCAAGCGGTTCTTCGACCAGCTGCCCCGCGACGTCCTGGAGGCCGCCGAGATCGACGGCGCCGGAAAGCTGCGCACCCTCTGGTCCGTGGTCCTGCCCATGTCCCGTCCGGTCCTCGGGGTCGTGTCCATCTTCGCCCTGGTGGCGGTCTGGCAGGACTTCCTGTGGCCGCTGATGGTCTTCTCCGACACGGACGAGCAGCCCATCAGCGTGGCCCTGGTCCAGCTGTCGCAGAACATCCAGCTCACCGTGCTCATCGCCGCGATGGTGATCGCCAGCATCCCGATGGTCGCGCTGTTCCTCGTCTTCCAGCGGCACATCATCGCCGGGATCAGCGCGGGCAGCACCAAGGGCTGACGGCCCTTCCTCCGACAGAAAGGTTCGCCCCGTGGGACAGCCCAGCCATGCCCCGAAGGACCCCGAGGACCCCGAGGACCCCGAGGACCGCGAAGGCCGCGAGGACCACGACTGGTGGCGGTCGGCCGTCATCTACCAGGTGTACGTCCGCAGCTTCGCCGACGGCGACGGCGACGGCACCGGCGACCTCGCGGGCGTCCGCGCGAAACTGCCGTACCTCGCCGAACTCGGCGTGGACGCACTGTGGTTCAGCCCCTGGTATCCGTCCCCCATGAAGGACGGCGGTTACGACGTCGCCGACTACCGGGCCATCGACCCGGCCTTCGGCACCCTCGCCGAGGCCGAGAAACTCATCGCGGAGGCCAGGGAGCTGGGCATCCGGACGATCGTCGACATCGTCCCCAACCACGTGTCCGACCAGCACCCCTGGTTCCGGGCGGCGCTCGCCGCCGGGCCGGGCAGCCCGGAGCGCGAGCTGTTCCACTTCCGCCCCGGCCGCGGCCCGAACGGCGACCTCCCGCCCAACGACTGGCCCTCGCAGTTCGTCGGCTCCACCGAGCCGGTCTGGACCCGGCTGCCCGACGGCGAGTGGTACCTCCACCTCTTCACCCCGGAACAGCCCGACCTCAACTGGGCCCATCCGGCCGTCCACCAGGAACACGAGGACATCCTGCGCTTCTGGTTCGAGCGGGGCGTCGCGGGCGTCCGCATCGACTCGGCCGCCCTGCTCGCCAAGGACCCGGACCTGCCCGACCTGGCCACGGACCCGCACCCCCACCCCTTCGTCGACCGCGACGAACTCCACGACATCTACCGCTCCTGGCGCGCTCTCGCCGACGCCTACGACGGCGTCTTCGTCGGCGAGGTGTGGCTCCCCGACGCCGAGCGCTTCGCCCGCTACCTGCGCCCCGACGAACTTCACACCGCGTTCAACTTCTCCTTCCTGTCCTGCCCCTGGGACGCGGACCGGCTGCGGACCTCGATCGACACCACCCTGGCCGAGCACGCCCCGGTCGGCGCCCCCGCCACCTGGGTGCTGTGCAACCACGACGTGACCCGCACCGCCACCCGGTACGGCCGCGAGGACACCGGCTTCGACTTCGCGGCCAAGGCCTTCGGGGTCCCGACGGACCTCGCCCTCGGAACCCGCCGGGCCCGCGCGGCCGCCCTGCTGTCCCTGGCCCTGCCGGGCGCGGTCTACATCTACCAGGGCGAGGAGCTGGGGCTGCCGGAGGCCGAGATCCCGGCCGACCGCATCCAGGACCCGATGTACTTCCGGTCCGGCGGCACCGACCCCGGGCGGGACGGCTGCCGGGTGCCGCTGCCCTGGGCGGCCGGGGCACCGCACGCGGGCTTCGGCTCGCGCGAGGAGCCGTGGCTGCCGCAGCCGGCCGGCTGGGCGTCGTACGCGGTCGACCGGCAGCAGGACGACGCGGACTCGGTGCTCTCCCTCTACCGGCGCGCCGTGGCGCTGCGCCCGCGGTTCGGTGCCGGCCCGCTGACCTGGCTGCCCGCTCCGGAGGGCGTCCTCGCCTTCACCCGCGGCAACGGCGTGACGTGCGTGGTCAACCTCGCCGCCACCCCCGCCGAAATTCCCGCCCACTCCCGGCTCCTGCTCGGCAGCGGCCCGCTGGACGACGCCGGCCGGCTGCCGCAGGACACGGCGGCCTGGCTGACGAGCTGAGCCGCCGGTACCGCTCGCGCCATCCCCGTCCCCCCACCCGAAGGGATCAGCCCATGCAGCACCCCACAGGCAGAGCTGTCAGGAGCATGCCATCAATGGCGGCGGCCGTCGCGCTCGCCGCGGGCATGCTCGTCGCCCTCGCGCCCGCCGCCCACGCGGCCGCGGGCGCGAGTCTCCCCTTCACCTCGGTCGAGGCGGAGTCGGCGACCACCACCGGCACCAGAATCGGCCCCGACTACACCCAGGGCACCCTCGCCTCCGAGGCTTCCGGCCGCCAGGCCGTGCGCCTGGCCTCCGGGCAGCGGGTCGAGTTCACCGCGCCCCGGGCGGCCAACGCCGTGAACCTCTCCTACAGCGTCCCCGACGGCCAGACCGGCACGCTGAACGTCTACGTCAACGGGGTGAGGCTGGCGAAGACCCTGGCCGTCACGTCGAAGTACTCCTACGTCGACACCGGCTGGATCGCGGGCGCCAAGCAGCACCACTTCTTCGACGACGCCCGGCTGACGCTCGGCCAGGACATCCAGGCCGGCGACAAGGTCGCCTTCGAGTCCACCGGCACCCAGGTCACCGTCGACGTCGCCGACTTCGAGCAGGTCGCCGCGGCCGCCTCGCAGCCCGCCGGCTCGGTCTCCGTCGTCTCCAAGGGCGCCGACCCGAGCGGCAACGGCGACTCCACCCAGGCCTTCCGGGACGCCGTCGCCGCCGCCCAGGGCGGAACGGTGTGGATCCCGCCGGGCGACTACAGGCTGACGTCCTCGCTGAGCGGCGTGCAGAACGTGACCCTGCTGGGCGCCGGCAGCTGGTACTCGGTCGTGCACACCTCGCGGTTCATCGACCAGTCCAGCTCCTCCGGGAACGTCCACATCAACAACTTCGCGGTCGTCGGCGAGGTCACCGAACGCGTCGACTCCAACCCGGACAACTTCGTCAACGGTTCGCTCGGTCCGAACAGTTCGGTAGCCGGCATGTGGATCCAGCACCTCAAGTGCGGGTTCTGGCTGACCGGCAACAACGACAACCTCGTCGTCGAGAACAACCGCATCCTCGACACCACCGCCGACGGCCTCAACCTCAACGGCAACGCCCACGGAGTCCAGGTCCGCAACAACTTCCTGCGCAACCAGGGCGACGACTCCCTCGCCATGTGGTCGCTGAACTCGGCCGACACCGACTCGGGCTTCGCGAACAACACGATCTCCCAGCCGAACCTGGCCAACGGCATCGCGATCTACGGCGGCACCGACATCTCGGTGAGGAACAACCTGATCTCCGACACCAACGCCCTCGGCAGCGGTATCGCCATCTCCAACCAGAAGTTCCTCGACCCGTTCTCGCCGCTGTCCGGCACCATCACGGTGGACGGCAACACGCTGGTGCGCGCGGGCGCGATGAACCCCAACTGGAACCACCCGATGGGCGCGCTGCGCGTCGACTCGTACGACAGCGCCATCAACGCCACCGTCGACATCACCAACACCACGATCACCGACAGCCCGTACAGCGCCTTCGAGTTCGTCTCCGGCGGCGGGCAGGGCTACCCGGTCCGCAACGTCAACGTGACCGGTGCGACCGTGCAGAACACCGGTACGGTCGTGGTCCAGGCCGAGGCGCAGGGCGCCGCCGCCTTCCGCAACGTGACCGCCACCGGCGTCGGCGCGGCCGGCGTCTACAACTGTCCCTACCCGGCGAACTCCGGCTCCTTCGTGCTCACCGACGGCGGGGGCAACTCCGGCTGGTCCAGCACCTGGTCGGACTGCTCCAGCTGGCCGGTGCCCGGGCAGGGCAACCCCGATCCGGACCCGAACCGCAACCTCGCCAAGGGACGCCCGGCGACCGCCACCGGCTCGCAGGACGTCTACACTCCCGGCAAGGCGGTCGACGGCGACGCCAACAGCTACTGGGAGTCCACCAACAACGCCTTCCCGCAGTCGCTCACCGTCGACCTCGGCTCCTCCTACGCCGTCCGGCGGCTGGTGCTGAAGCTGCCGCCGTCCTCCGCCTGGGCCGCCCGCACCCAGAACATCACCGTGCTGGGCAGCACCGACGGGTCGAACTACTCGACGGTGGTGGGCTCCACGGGCTACCGCTTCGACCCGGCCACCGGCAACACCGTCACCGTATCGCTGCCCAGCACCACCAGCCTGCGCTATCTGCGGCTCACCGTCACCGCCAACAACGGCTGGCCGGCCGGCCAGTTCAGCGAGGTGGAGGCGTATCTGACGCCGTGACCGGGTCGTTCCCCGGGGGGACCCCGCGCTTCGCCGCCCGGACCTGCTCGTACACTCGGGTCAGCACCTCGGCGAAGCGCGGGGCGACCCGCGGGTGCGACTGGTCGCGCTCGTCCCGGCGCGGATCTGGGGGGCGGACCTGCGGATCACAGATCCAGCACCAGACGCCCCCCTCGGCAGCGCGAGACGCAGATGAGCATCGTCTCCCCGGCGGCCCGCTCCTCCGCGGTGAGCACCGAGTCACGGTGGTCCGGGTCGCCTTCCAGGACATCCGTCTCGCACGTCCCGCAGGTGCCCTCGGTGCAGGAGTAGAGCACCTCCACCCCGGCGGCCCGGACGGTGTCGAGCACGGACACCCCGGGCGCGACGGTGAGAGTACGCCCGCTCCGCGCGAGCACCACGTCGAACTCCCGCTCCTCCGCGACCTGTTGCTCTTTCGGCTGGAACCGCTCGACCCGCAGCGCGCCCGCCGGGCAGCGCGCCTCCACCGCGTCCAGGAGCGGCCCGGGACCGCAGCAGTACACGAGGGTGCCGGCCGGGACGTCGTCGAGGACGGCGGCCAGGTCCAGCAGACCGGTCTCGTCCTGCGGGGCGATGCCGACCCGGTCCTCGCCGTACCGCGCCAACTCGCCCGTGAACGCCATGGACCGCCGGGTCCGGCCGCCGTACAGCAGGGTCCACTCGGCGCCCGCGGCCTCGGCGGCGGCCAGCATCGGCAGGATCGGGGTGATGCCGATGCCGCCCGCCACGAACCGGTAGCGGGGCGCGGGCTCCAGCCGGAAGTGGTTGCGGGGCCCGCGCACCCGTACCTTGTCGCCGACGCGCACCTGCTCGTGGACGAAGGCGGATCCGCCCCGCCCGTCCGGTTCCCGCAGCACCGCGATCCGCCACCCGGTACGGTCACCGGGATCCCCGCACAGCGAGAACTGCCGCTCCAGATCCGGCCCGAGGACGACATCGACATGCGCTCCCGGCTCCCAGCCGGGAAGTTCCTCGCCGGCAGGGTGCCGAAGGGTGAGGGCGACGACGCCCTCCGCCGCCGACTCCCTTTCACTGACCACGAGTTCGGTTTCGTACAGGCTCATGCGGGGCGCTCCGGGGGCTGGTGTCCTTCGGGGTGGCCGAGCATCCACTCCCACATCTCGACCGGGTCCTGGGCGGTGTGCTCGGCCCCGCAGTGACAGGTGCCGTGCAGGACGTCGGTGCCCGGCAGCCAGTCGATGCGGTAGACCTCACCGGTCGGCGTGCTCACAGGACCTTCTCCACGGGCTTGTCGCCCTCCTCGACCAGCCGGGCCAGGATCCGGCGGGCGGCGAGGCCGCCGGTGTCGATGTTGATGCTCAGCTCCTGGTAGCCGGCCCGCTCCGAACCCAGCGTCCGCTGCAAGAGGTTGAGGGCGTCCACGTCCTGCATCACCACCGTGTGGTTGTTGCCGCGCAGGAACTCGGTGACCTCGGCGTCGTCGGTCGCCCAGTCCCGGGAGACCATCCAGAAGTCGTACACCTTGCCGTCCGCGGACGGGGTGATCGCGTAGGTGATCTCGGTGTGGAAACCGTTCGGGTCGCTGCCGTCGGCCTCCGGCACGACGCCGACCGGCGCGATCCGGCTGTGCAGCAGATACAGGCACGGCGCGTGGTACTCGATGTCCTGCCAGCGCGTGATCCGGCCCTCGATGCCGGTCGAACGGGCGTAGAACGGCGGGCACTCGGCGTCGTCCATGTGCCGGCTCACCCGCACGATGCCGGCGCCCTCGTCGACCTCGGTGGTGATGGGCGTCTCGGCGACCTCGGGGGTGCCTATGTAGCCGCCGTGCAGGTAGGTCTCGTGGGACAGGTCGAGGAGGTTGTCGACGAGGAGGCCGTAGTCGGCGTCGATGGGCTCCATGCCGCGCACGGTCGTCCAGCCGGGGGCGTCGAGGTGACGGGCGCGCGGGATGGTGGCCGCGTCGGCGAGTCCGGGGTCGCCGATCCACACCCACACCAGCGAGTCCTGTTCGACCACCGGGTAGGAGGCGACCCGGGCGGTGCGCGGGACGCGCCGCTGCCCCGGCACGTACACGCACGCCCCGGTCCGGTCGTAGGTGAACCCGTGGTACCCGCACACGATCCGGTCACCGTCGAGCCCGCTCTCCGAGAGCGGGTAACGCCGGTGCACACAGCGGTCGCTGAGGGCGACGGGCGCGCCGTCCTCCTCCGCCCGGTAGAAGACGAGCGGTTCCCCGAGAATCGTCCGCCCGAGCAGCTCCCGCCCTACCTCGTGACTGTAGGCGGCGACGTACCACTGGTTCCTGGCGAAAGCGGTGATGTGCGGCATGGCAGTTCCCGTCCCTGTCGGCGGGGCTCCGTCGCCCCGCGTGCCGTGGTTGGAATCAGGGTCGTGAGGCTTGTATCGGCTCGGCAAGGCGGCTTCTGCCAGGCGGAAGAACTTCTGTGAGGAGGCTGGCAGAGCCTTAACGGCGACACTTCTGCTCGGGCACGGTGTTCGGCGGGGGCGGGCGTCACAGCGGCGCCGGCCGGCCGCATGGCGCGGCCGCCGTAGTGCCTTGCCGGTGTGGAGGACGCCGAACTCCCCGGCACAGACGGCGTGAGGCCGCGTCCGGGCAGTAGCCGGACAGAAAGCTGCTCGCGCAGTCAAGTCCCGGACGGGGTTCGCTCCCCGGCCCGCTCAGGTGACAATCCGGCAGGGAAGCCTGCCCAGCCCGTGCAGGGTGTTGTTGACGATGAACTCGGGCTTGCCGATCTCGAACCGGCGCACCCGTGCCAGCAGCGCTGTGAGGAGGGCGTGCGCCTCCAGCTTGGCCAGGTTCTGGCCGACACAGGCGTGGATGCCGACGCCGAAGGTCAGGTGATCGGCAGGCTTCCGCGTGATGTCGAAGCGCTCCGGGTCGCCCCACTTGCGTTCGTCGCGGTTGGCGGAGGCGTACATGACGGCGACACGATCCCCCGCGGGGATGGTGACACCTTCGCACTCCCAATCCCTGGTGGTCACCCTGCTGAACACGGTGACCGGAGACGCGATGCGCAGAACTTCGAGGTAGGCGGCGGGCACCAGGGACGGGTCGGCCCGCAGCGCGTCCCACTGGTCGGGGTGTTCGGCGAACAGCCGGACGGCGGCCGCCAAGGAGAGGATCGTGGTGTCCATTCCCGTGGCGAGGAACGCCATCATGAGGGTGATCGCGGCGGCCTCGTCGATCTCGCCCGAGTCGACGGCCTCCCAGACGCGGGCGCCGAGACCGCCCTCGGCAAGCCGGTCCCTGGCGGCAGTGGTGGTGACGTAGTGCAGCAGAGCCTGCTGCTGTCGCATCGCGGCAGGTGTCCGCTCCCCCACGGGACCCAGACCCTCAAAGGTGGAGGCGCCGAACTCAAGGAGCTGGTCGCGGCCTTCCTCGGGAAGACCGATGAGATCGGCGACGAACCGCGGAGTGAATGCCTCTGCGAGGTCGGACACCGCGTCGAACTCCGCACCGGCCGCCAAGCGGTCGACGACGTCTTCCGCCGCAGCGGTCACCGACGGACCGAGGTCCCGCAGCGCCCGGGGCATCAGCATGCGGGCGAGGATGGCGCGCAGGGTGGTGTGGTGAGGCGGGTCGGATGCCAGCACGCCGCCGGCCATGAGCTCGTTCATCCCGGCCGCGAAGCCCACCCCGGACGCGGAGCTGAACGTCTCGTGGTCACGCAACGCGGCACTGACCTGCTCGTAGCGCGGCAACGCCCACGCGTCGAACCGGCTGAGCCGGACCACCGGTCCCGCATCCCGTAGGCGCGAATACACCGGATAGGGATCGAGAAGTGTGTCCGTGGCGAAAAGGTCGACGTCGCTTGAGGGCAGGGTCGTGGAGGACATCATTGGCTCCAAGGTCGAGGCCGCCGGGTCAGCCGACGCGGCTGTCACGGTGCGCATCCGCTGTGAGTGCCGTGCTGTGTCGAGAAGTCCGCGTCATCCCGGCGGATGTGCCCATGACGCTCGCTGCTTCCTCGATGATGCCCATCGGCACGGGCCGTGGTCCAACACCGAATCGCGCACGCAATGATCGAAGAATTCGATTCGCCTATGCCGCCTGGCCACGGACTCCGCGGCATGAGGGTGCCACCTTCCGGACGGTCGGACAGGGTGAGAACGCGGGACGCACCAGTGCTGATCAATCGTCGTCTTCGATGGCTGTGTGCCAGCATCAGTGTTGGACTTCACGGCCCGCTGAGCAGCATCATCAGCGAGGGACAGCAACAACAGACAGTCGGCCCGCGGGATCCGAAGAGAACGGCATCCACCTCATTCCGCATGGAATCGAGTCCTGCTGCTCCATGACGGGCGACGGCATCGACCGCCCCGGCGGCCCCGGCCCGGCAGTCTCTCGCCATCCACGACACAGGTATCGGCGCGGCCCGAGATCTCCTCACGGATGGCGTCGCGCATCGTGCCCGCGCAGCGACCTTCCTGGCAAAGGAGCCGCCCACATGGCCATCACCCGTGAACTGCTGATCGACGGCAAAGAGAAGGGTGCGCAATCCGGGCGCACCACGCCCGTCATCAACCCCTCCACCGGACAGATGTACGCCACCGTGGCCGCGGCCGGCGTCGAGGACGTCAGGAGCGCCGTCGACGCCGCCCAAGCCGCGTTCGAGGACTGGGCGAGGCTGGACCCGTTCGCCCGTCGCGCGATCTTCGTCAACGCCGCCGACCTGATGGAGCAGCGGCGCGAGCACGTCGTGGACCTGATGGTCGGTGAGGTGGGCGCGACCCGGTTGTGGGCCTCGTTCAACGTGACACTGGCCGCCGCGATGCTACGCGAGGCAGCCGCTCTGATCACCGCCCCGCGGGGCGAGGTGCTCACCACCCAGCACGACGGCGCCCTCAGCCTCGCGGTGCGCGAACCCTTGGGCGTGGTGGCCGCGTTCTCCCCGTGGAACGCCCCCGTCATTCTCGGGACCCGGGCGGTTGCTGCCGCTCTTGCCGCCGGCAACACGGTCGTGTTGAAACCGAGCGAAGTGGCTCCTCTGTCCGCCGGACTTCTCATCGGGGAACTGCTGCGTGATGCCGGACTGCCCGACGGGGTCCTCAACGTGATCACGAACGACCCCGCCGACGCTCCGCACATCGCCGAAGCCCTCATCGGCGATCCGGCGGTACGCGCGGTGAACTTCACCGGCTCGACGCATGTAGGCCGGATCATCGGTGAGCAGGCCGCTCGCCATCTCAAGCCCGCGCTCCTGGAACTGGGCGGCAAGAACGCGGTCATCGTCCTGGACGACGCCGACGTCGACTACGCCGTGAACGCCGCCGCCTTCGCGGCGTTCATGAACTCCGGACAGATCTGCATGTCCGCCGACCGGATCCTCGTACACGAGTCGCTCGCCGAGGAGTTCACCGCCAAGTTCACGGCCAAGGTCGCCGCACTGCCGTTTGGCGATCCCACCGACCCGGCCACGGTGATCGGCCCGCTGGTCAACACGGACCCCGACCAGCGGTGCGGACTCTTCGCGGCTCGCCGTGTCGCCGCCCTGGTCGAGGATGCGGTCGCCGAGGGCGCCACCGTACTCGTCGGCGGCGAGATCGAGGATGCCGTTCACCCGGCGACCGTCCTGACCGCGGTCCCCGCCCACGCCCACCTGTACGGCACGGAGACGTTCGGGCCGGTCTGCGTCGTCGACACCTTCGCCACCGACGACGAGGCCGTCGCGATGGCCAACGACACCGACCAGGGGCTGACCGCCGGGATCATCACCGAGAACGGCACGCACGGCCTCCGGGTGGCCCGAAGGCTGCGGACCGGCATCGTCCACATCAACGACCAGACCGTCGCCGATGATCCCCAGGCGCCGTTCGGTGGTCTCAAGTCCTCCGGCTACGGCCGGTTCGGAGGCCGCTGGGGCATCGAGGCCTTCAGCAACACCCGTTGGATCACTCTGGCCACCCAGCACGCCTCCTACCCCTTCTGAAGGTTCGGCGACGCGCAAGGACCCGTACCCCGTCTACGAGGACCTGCGCGGTCTCGGGGCGGCGGTCTGCTTGTCGCGCCACGGTTGCTGGGTACTGCCGCGGTATGCGCAGGTGAACGAACGGCGCCGCGGTGGGGTCCTCGCGTCGGACCCGCCGGAACACGAGGTGTTGCGCGGTCTCTGCCCTGCTTGATCGTGTCGACCGCATCGAACTCGCCGGCCTCGTTCCTGGCCGTTGTGAGGGGCACGCTGTGTGCGAGGCCATCGCACCGGAGGTGTTCCGGGTGGGCGACGAAGGAATGGTGCAGTTGGTCCCCGGCGGTGACCAGGACGACGCAACCGCCCTCGCGGCGGTGCGTTCGTGCCCTGTCGCGGCCCTGCGGGCGACGTCGTGAAACGCATCGTCGTCGTGGGTGGCTCGATCGCCGCGGTGACCGCGGCGAGCTGGCTGCGCGTGCGGGGCTTCGAGGGGAGGACGTGGTCGGGGCGGCGCTTCCCTCGTACTTCTGGACCAACCAGTTCGGCATCGAGGTGAAGATCGCAGGGGAGCCGGCCGGACTCGGTGAACCGGATCCGGTCGATGTCGACGGCAGCTCGATGCTTCTGCGCCGGTCGGCCGACGCGGCGGCGACGGTGAACCACACGATGCCGGTCCGCAAGCTCCGGCAGCTGGCCTCTGCTCCGTGGCGTGACCTTCGTGCAGCCGGCCTCCGGCCCGTGAAACGGGGCGGAGGCCGGCTGCACGAAGCGGTTCAGAAGACGGTCACCTCGCGGCCGTACAGGACGAACGAGCGAGAGGGGTCGTAGAAGCCGCCGGTGTCGTCGGACCTTTTGCGCAGCGAGCGCTCGTACGAGGGGAACTGCGTCAGAGCCTCGTCCTCGGAGTCGTAGTACAGAGCGGTGACTCCCGCGTAGCAGGGCTCGTCCTCGGCGCCGAAATGGCGCAACGCCCTCTCGTCACCCGGCACCTGACGGTGCTGGACACATCCGCGCACCGCCTGGGCCGACGGTGAGTCCTCTTCGGCGAGTACCTGCTCATGGGCGGCCAGCCACCTGTCGATGACGTCGTCTCGGCCCAGTCCTTGCGCTCGGTGGACGAAGTGGAGCACCTTCACGGGGGCCGCGTCCCCGTCGGACGCCGGTGGCGGCACCATTACCTCGGCGCGTGTCAGGAGCGCCAGGGCACTGGGCAGGTCGTTGAACCGGGCGCCGTCGGGACGGATGACCTTACGCACGTACGGGTCGGACATCGTGGCGGCCAGTGCCTCCATGTCGTCGAACCGCAGCTCGGTGACGGAGTCCCGGCCGAACTCGGTGAGGTGGGCCGGGTCCCCCTCGGTGCCGAAGGACGCGTCGAACACATGGTTTTGGACGTAACGCCGGATGCGGAGAGGATGCGCGGCGGACAGGGGCCCGTGCACGTGGTGGAGGTGGTGCAGGAACGCCCGGTGTGTCATGCCAGGCTTGCGGCGGGCGGCGGCGATCAGGGTCAGCATCGTTCTTCTCTGTTCGGATGGAGTGGAGGTCGGTACCGCCGACGCGGGGAGGCCCGCGGTACCGACCTGGACGGACGAGTCAGCCGGCCATCTGTCGCATCGGCTCCGGGGTCGGCGCCCTCCGACGCCGGGCGGCGAGGCCGAGCGCGGCGGTGCCGACGGCTGCGGCGACGGCGAGTACGCCCATCGCGTTCGCCAGGGTGCCGACGGCGGAGGTGAGGGCGACGGCCACGAGCGGGCACAGGAACTGGCCGAAGAAGAAGGATCCCGTCCACAGGCCGGTACCGCGGCCCCGGTCGGCGTAGTCGAGCTTGGACATGGCGAGGGTGAGCAGGCTCGGCAGCATGATGCCGCCGCCGAGGCAGGTGATGACGGCACCGATGGTCAGCACGACGGGGCCGGGAGCAAGCCAGACCACCGCGAAGCCGAGGGCGCACAGGCCGAAGGCGCCGGGCAGCCAGGCTTGCGGGCTGCGGCCGGCCTTGGCGAATGTGGCGGAGCCGACCACGATCGCGGCACTGGTGATGGCGGTGGCCAGTCCGATCACCCCGGAGTTGCTCACGCCCATGTCGTCCAGGAGGAACGCCATCTCCACCTGGAGGGTGTAGAAGAGGACGGCGCCGAAGACCGTCAGTGCGCATGTGCCGACCAGCGGACGCCAGGGGAAGGGCCGCTCGGCCACTGGTTCTGATGCGACAGGGGAGGGCTGGATCGCGCGGTCGCCGGACCGGGGCCGGGGCAGGAAGGCGGCCATGGCGGGGGCGAGCAGCAGGCTCACGGCGTAGGCCCAGAACGGCATGCGCCAGCCGGCCGATCCGGCCGCGCCGCCCAGCACGAAGAAGGCCGTCGCGGAGATCGCGGCGCACATCGTCTGCATCGCGAGATAGCGGTCGCGTTGCCGGCCGGAGTAGTAGTCGCCGAGCAGTGTGGTGCAGCAGGTCATGATGGCTGCCTCGGTGACGCCGACGAGGGCACGGCTGGCGACGATGGCGCCGAGGGAGTCCAGCCACAGGGGCGCGGTGCCGAGGAAGGCGTACACCACGGTGGCGGTGACAAGGAGGCCTTTGCGGCCGAGCCGGTCGACGAGGACGCCGGCGAAGGGGGCCAGCAGGGCCAGCGACAGGGCGGGGATCGTCAGGGCCATCGGGACGAGCACGTCGACGCCCCGGACGTCGGCGAAGTGGTCGTGCATCTGTGGCAGGACGGGGGCGATGAGCACGGCCCCCAGGATGGGCAGACATGCGCCGGCCATGAGCAGCGTGAGGCGAAGCCGGTGGCCGGGGCCGGACACGACCTGTTCGGACGGGACGTCCGCGTCCGCCGTGGACGGCAGGGGCGGCGGGGGCGGGGGCACGGGTGCAGGCATGCGGGATCTCCACGTGGCGTGTCGGGAGGGGGTGGGATGGTTCGGCCGTGGTGGCCGGGCCGCCCGGTACCCGTGAGCAGGCTCGCGACAGCGGCGCCCATGACCGCCGGACGTCGCGGCGGGCCGGCTCGTCGCGACGTCCGGCATGGTCCGGGCGGCGGCTGACGGTGCGGCTCCGACGTCGGGCTGAGACGACTATCGGGCAACGGGCGGGGCCTGCCTAGCCCTCGTCCGATCGAGATCGGTGATGTGAATCATCCGATTCCTGGATGCCCACGTGCGGGGACCCGCCGTCCGGCAATCCTCCGGTGACAGGGCCGGGCCCTGGTCCGAGGGTGCGCCGGTGCCGGCCATGCAGCGGGTGTCGAGGACTGCCGTCGTCGTGCGGACGAGCGGCCACCGCTGCCCACGGCACACTGCTGCCGGGGGCACCGTCCGACGGCGCGGACAGCAGCCCGTCACCCTTCGCCGGACACGGCCGGACCCGGCACCTCCTCCAACCCAGATGCTCCCGGCCCGGGCAGGCGGGTGAGCGCGAGACGCAGGAACGCCTGCGCGGCCGGTGAGGCCGGAGCAGGGTCGCGATGAGCGAGTGCCAGCGGCTGGAGCGCCTGCGGGTCGTCGAGGCGCAGGACGCAGTCGGCGTGGTCGCCCGGGATGATCGCGTCGGCCACCGGTCGGGGCACGAGGGTCACCCCGATGCCCTCCAGAGCCAGGGAGGCGAGGTCTCCCGCGCTGCGCAACGCGCAGACACTGCGGCGGCGGGCACGCGCCCGGTCGAACGCGGCGTCCACCTGCATGCGCAGCCCGGTCTCCGGGCCGCATTCGAGGAAGCGCTCGTCGGCCAGTTCGCCCAGATCCACGACGCCGGTTCCGCGCAGCCGGTGCCTGCGGCCCACGACGGCCACGAGCGGCGCCAGACTCAGCAGGTGGTACGCGATGCCCGGGGGCAACTGGTGTTCGTGCAGGGCGATCACGGCGACTTCGAGCTCACCGGTCAGGAGCTGCGTGGTGGCTTCCACACCGTCCGCCTCGGAGAGGATCACCTCGACCGCAGGATATGCCTCCTGGTACTCCCGCAGCAGGCCGAGATGGTCGATCTTCCCGGCCGTGAGCGTCAGCGAACCGATGCGCAGTCGTCCGCGCACAGGCCCGTCGAACGAGGCGATCTCCGCCTGCATCTCCTGGACCGCATGGAGCACTCGCCGCGCGCAGGCGATGAAGGTCTGGCCGGACTGGGTCAACCGGACCCTGCGGCTCGTCCGGTCGAAGAGCCTAGCCCCGACCTCCCGTTCGAGCTGCGTGATCTGGTGGCTGAGACCGGACTGCCCGATACGGCAGCGGGCCGCGGCACGGGTGAAGTTGAGCTCGTCGGCGATGGCCACCGCGTATTCCATCTGTCGCAGATCCATCGCAGTCTCCGATCATTTCGTGCGTGTTTCAGTGTTGGACGCCGATTGTGGCCCGAGGGCATGATGGTCAACACCAGCTGCTCAGCTTGGTTTCACCAGATTCCACTGCGTCCGTCTCGTGACGGAGCGTCGTCAGTCAAGGAATCAATCACGTTCTTCGCTTGATCCGACCTTGCCACAGGGGAGAGAGCCATGGCTACTGCAACGACGCAGCCCGACGGGACGCCCGGACAGGAACGGGTGGGCACCCAGCCGCCTCCGGAGACCATGACGTGGCCGGACACGCCGAAGTTCCGAGGGTTCTTCGCCCCGTCGAGGATCGAGGCGGACGTGTACGACCTGGAGGTCGAGGGCCGCATACCCCCCGAGCTGTCCGGAGCCTTCTACCGCGCCGCCGCGGACACCCAGTACCCGCCGCGGTTCCCGAACGACGTGTACATCAACGGCGACGGCATGATCCACATGGTGCGGTTCGACAACGGCCACGCGGATCTGAAGACGCGCTATGTCCGCACTCAGCGCTTCCAGCTCGAACGCCGGGCCCGGCAGGCCCTGTTCGGCGCCTACCGCAACCCCTACACCGACGATCCGTCGGTGGCCGGTGTCGACGACGGCAACGCCAACACCTCGATCATCTGGCACGCGGGCAAGCTGCTCGCGCTCAAGGAGGCGGCGCTCCCGTACGAGCTGGATCCGGCGACGTTGGAGACCAAGGGCGTCTACGACTTCTCCGGCCAGATCCCGGGCCGTACCTTCACCGCACACCCCAAGCACGACCCGCGCACCGGCGATCTGATCGCCTTCGCGTACAACGCCAGCGGTCTGCCGGACAAGCAGATCCACATCTACGAGATCGCCGCGGACGGCAAGGTCACCCGCTCCCGGACCTTCGAGGTCCCGTACTCGTCGATGGTGCACGACTGGCTGGTCACCCGGGACCACTTCGTCTTCACGATTTCGCCCATGGTCGCCGACGCGGAGCAGATGAAGACCGAGGAACAGTACTTCGTCTGGGACCCGAACCAGGGGACCTACGTCGCGATCATCCCGCGCGACCAGGGGGTCAGCGGCATCAAGTGGTTCCGCAGCGAGCAGCTCATGGAGACCCACTCCCTGAACGCCTGGACGGACGGCGACACCCTGGTCGGCGACCACTTCACCACCAAGTCCGGCTGGTTCTCCCAGTTCCCGAAGACGACCGTCGGCCTGCTGCCCGAACTGCCGCCGTTCCTGCACCGCTGGACGTTCGACCTCACCCGGGGCGCCGCCCACTGGGACGACGCCACCGACACCTACCACAGCGAACAGCTTCTCTCCTCGCCCGGTGACATGCCCCGGGTCGACCCCCGCGTGCTGATGGAGAAGAACAGGCACGCCTGGGTCGGCGGCTTCCACCCCGACCTGCCGAAGGGCGAGATCGGCCCGATGGGCCCGCCCTTCAACTCCCTGATCCACCGCGACGACCTCACCGGTGAGAGCGCCTTCTGGAGCCCTGGCGAGCACGGAGCCCCCGAGGAGCCGGTGTTCGTACCGAAGTCGGCGGACGCCGACGAGGGCGAGGGCTATCTGCTGGCGCTGGTCGGCCGGCGCGACCAGATGCGGCACGACCTGGTCGTCCTGGACGCCCTCGACATCGCGGCCGGCCCGATCGCCACCGTGAAGATCCCCTTCCGGCTCCGGTACGGCTTCCACGGCACCTGGGTGCCCGGCAGCGAACTGGCGAGGTGAGCGGGCCGATGCGACTCACCAGGTGCGGCCACGCCTGCGTCCGGCTGGAGCAGGACGGCATCGTCATCGTCATCGACCCCGGCAGTTACTCCGAGCCACACGCGCTCGACGGTGCCCACGCCGTGCTCGTGACCCACGAGCACGCGGACCACTTCGCCGAGCCCCTGCTGCGTGCCGTGGCCGAGGCCGACCCCGCCCTGCGGATCTGGGCCGACCGGTCCGTGGCGGACCAGCTCACCGGGCTCGGCGGCGGCCGGGTCACCGTGGTCGGCGACGGGGACGCCTTCGACATCGAGGGCGTCGGCGTCGAGGTGCACGGAGAACTGCATGCCGTGGTCCATCCGGACCTGCCGCGGGTCACCAACGTCGGCTTCCTCGTGGGAGACACCGACACAGCCACCGTCTTCCACCCGGGCGACGCGTTCACCGTGCCGGCGCGCCCGGTGGACACCCTCCTGCTGCCCGTCCACGGCCCGTGGTCCAAGACGGGCGAAGTCATCGACCACGCCCGCGAGATCAAAGCCCGCAGCGCTCTGTCGATTCACGACGGCGGTCTCAGCGAGAGCGGGAACGCGCTGGCGGACCGCATGCTGGAGGAGTGCCTGAAGGACGTCGGGACCGACTACCACCGAGTGGCGGCCGGGTCCGGAATCGAGCTCACGTGACGGCCTCGTCGGCACGGACACAGCGGCCGCCCGTCGGGTGGCTGGGAATCGAGGGGCGTGGCGCGCTCGTCATCGGGGCCGGAGGACTGGGCACCGCCTGCGTCCGGGGCCTGGCGGAAGCGGGAGCACGGCTGACGGTCGTCGACGCCGACGAGGCCCGCCTCAAGGCGCTGCGCGACGATCCGGCCTGCGCGGCCGCCGTCGTACGGACCCTCACCGCGGACCTGACGTCGTCCGAGGCGTGTGAGCGGGCGGTCGCCACGGCGGCCCGCGAGCTCGGTGGCCTGGATGTGCTGGTCCACGCCGTGGGCACGAACGACCGCCGTCCCGTGGTGGACACACCGGACGAGGTGTGGGACCGGATCATCACCCTGAACCTGTCGACCGCGTTCTGGACCGGACGCGCCGCAGGCCGGCTGATGCGCGAGGCGGGCCACGGCAGCATGGTGTTCTTCTCCTCCGTCTCCTCGCTGCTCGCCCACCGTCACCACGGCCCGTACGCCGCCTCGAAGGGCGGCTTGGACCAGTTGGTGAAGGTCATGGCCCGTGAATGGGCCACCGACGGCGTCACCGTCAACGCCGTCGCCCCCGGCTACACGGAGACCGAGCTGACCCACGCCTACCTGACCAAGCCCGGCATGCGTGAGGAGCTGACCGGTCTGGTCCCCGCCGGGCGCCTGGGACAGCCGGAGGACGTGGTCGGAGCCGTGCTGTTCCTCGCCTCCGCCCGCGCCTCGTACGTCACCGGGCAGGTGCTCTACGTGGACGGCGGCCGCACGCTCGTCTGAGCCCCCGACGCCCTGCGACTCCGCTGGACGTCCCTGGATCTGTCTCGAAGGGAGTGCGGATGACCGCACGCCTTGCCGGACTGCTGCCCGGCGAGCTGGACGAGCAGCAGAGCGAGGTCTACCGGGCCATCACCGCAGGCCCCCGGGCCGCTGGACCACAGGCGTTCGCCCTCGTCGACGAGAAGGGCCGGCTGCGCGGACCGTTCAACGCCCTGCTGCTCAGCCCGCCCGTCGGGCTGGCCGTCCAGGCGGTCGGGGCGGCGGTGCGCTACGAGTCGGTCCTGACCGACCGTGTGCGCGAGCTGGCCGTCCTGGTGGTCGCCGCCCACTGGGGGAGTGCCTTCGAGTGGGCGGCCCACGAGGCCGTCGGCCGGACGCACGGCCTCACCGAACCCGAGCTGGACGCCCTGCGCGCCGGCGCACTGCCGGACCTGCCGGACGCGGCCGAGCGGGCGGCGCTGCTCGCGACCGCCGCGCTGACCCGAACCGGGGCGCTGAGCGACGGCGAGTACGCCGAGACGGTGGCCGCGTGGGGAGAGCGAGGCCTGTTCGAACTCACCGCGCTGGTGGGCTACTACGCGCTGCTGGCCCTTCAGCTGCGGGTCTTCGCGGGCGAAGGCCCGGTGGATCAGGCAGATCAGGCGGGGCACCGCGACACACCACACACCGAAAGCGGGACACCATGAAACTGATCACCTTCGACGACGGTCGCGTCGGGCGGCTGGAGCTGGCGGAGCGGCTCGTCGTTCCCCTGGAAGTGGGCTCGACGCGCGAGTACTTCGAGCGTGACGGCAGGGTCTCGGAGAGCGGGGAACGCCTCGCCCTGGACGACGTGACGCTGCGGGCGCCGATCGTGCCGAAGAAGTTCTTCCACACCTCCGGCAACTTCCGCGAGCACGAGGACGAGTCGAAGAACGTCGACTGGTCGCACCCGATGCACAAGGGCATCGTCTTCTTCCAGAACGTGGACGCGATCGTCGGCCCCGACGAACCGGTGATCCACCCCGAGCACCTGACGAGCGAACTCGACTACGAGCTGGAGATCGCCGTCGTCATCGGCAGACCCGGCAAGTTCTTCGGCGTGGACGACGCGCCCGACCACATCGCCGGGTACGTCGTCTTCAACGACATCACCGCCCGCGACATCCAGCGCCGCGAGATGGAGTCCGGTGTCTTCTCCTTCTGCAAGGCCATCGACACCTTCTGCCCCGT
>NZ_JBFAXI010000060.1:0-47056 GCF_040680735.1 Streptomyces sp. NPDC051987
CGCGGTTATTGGTGGGGCCCCCCCCCCGTTGTGGGGGCGGGCCACCGACATATACGTGGTCGTGAAGGGCGGTCGCCTACGCGGCGAAAGGCTCCATGAGGCTTCAGCCGAACGATCGTCCTCATGGGCAGTACTCTGCAACGCGGGCAGGTGGCTGCGCATTCCCGGTGAGTCCTGGGGCGGTGGTCACTGAGAACCTCGTCCACACAGTCCTCGACGCCAGCGAGTAACCGCGCCCCCGTACGGCAGACGGCCCGCCCTGGAGCCCCTGGGGCGGGCCGCTGTGTTCGCTGGCGTGGACCGTGCAGTCTGGCCTAGGCAGCCTGCTTGTTTTGGGAGGACATTGGCGGGGCCTGGGCAGCAGCTTCCGTCTGGGCCTGTCGGACCATCTGCCGGTGAGCCCTGACCCAGCTGTCCAGGTCTCGTGAGCGTGACGGGACGTCCGGCAGAACACGGACCGCCGCAGCAAGCCACGGCTGAAGATCCGCTGCCTTGACGACGTAGCAGGCTTTCAAGAATGCGATGGCCTGCTGCGGGTCGACCGGCAGCACGTCGCCTTCGATGATGCGGCGCGCGGTGGTCCGGGGCAGGATGCCGGGGCCGGACATGCGCTCCATCTCACCAGGTGTGGGGTAGCCAGCCCATACATGCTGGTGTCGCAGGGCGCGTGCGAGGTCCGCCGGACTGGACAGCAGTGTGGGATCGGGTGCCGTGGCGACGTGGAAGGGAGCCCGGGTTGCCCGGCGAGCTTTGATCCACAGCTGGCGGGCACGGTCCTCTATGAGGAGCACGGCATGGATGTCGCCCTCGCCGGCGGTCGCGAGGATGAACTCCGCGACAGTCTCCCAAGACGGTATGTGCGTGCCAGAGGCGGCGCGTTCGAACGTCGCAGCTGACACCACTGTGCTGCGGGCGGCCATCTGCTTGGAGGTGATGCGGGCGTTGTCCCGGCGGGCGCGCAGGAAGTCGGCGAGTTTCGCCTTCTCCGGCACGGTGCGGTCGACAGGGTTCTCGCGGCGTCCCATGGTCCTTGCCTCAGTTCCCGACGCTGAAGTAGGCGCGCACGAGGCGACTGAGACGGCCCGCGGCGCGGCCCGGCACGACGGCCAGGGCGACGACCGCTGTGCCGATGCCGCCGGCTCCCGCCAGCAGCCGCAGGACGTCCGGGAGGGTGTGCGGGCGAGGAGCGAGGAAAGCCGCGGTAACGACGAACGCGATGATCACGCACGCATGTGACATCCCGAACCGGCCGCAAGCCGCGGTGTGGTCCGACCTCGCCGAGTCGGCGGTCGCTGAAGGCGGGGTGGCAGAGGGCTTACTGCCCATCAAGATTCTCCTGACTACCGTCCGGCGACCTGCCGATCACCGGACGGTGCTATCTGGCTCCAACCAAAATGCCCGGACGTGCGCTCAAGCAGGAGTTGGCGCTCCCTCGCACACGGACGGACCGTTGCTGGGCAGACAGTTTTCCAGCCCCTACGACACTCCTGAGGAGCCGTCAAGCGATTGCCTCACGACTGCGCCAATGTGTACTTCTTCGCGAAGAGGGGACCGTCCACGACGTGTTGAGGTCTGCAGTTCTCGGCCCGGACGTCCTTGTGTGGCGAAGACGGTGCAGGTCACAGCGTTACAGAGGTGCCTAGCACGCCGCACCGACACCTGGTGTCACCCGAAAATTCAGAAGAAGATGCAGGTCAGGGCCGGGCCCCCCATCACCCACGCGGCGTCATGCTGCGCTTTTTTGGGGGTAGCAATGCGAGGTCGAGGAGCGGGAGGAACAGAGCGCTGACCTGCGTTGACTGAGTTCCGTACCTTCCGTATCCATGAACCTCCCTACTTAGGGAGGGAGAATTCTGATCACAGGCAGCCGTACGGCTCGCCTGCCCTGATTGCTACTGGCTCCAACCAATGCAGCAGGGAGGGGGCAGGTGTTGGCGCACCAGCCCGAACGACTGCGGCCCGCCCCATGCATGGGGCGGGCCGCAGTCGTTCGACGCGACAGCAGCGAGCAGCAGGGACACAAGCCGAGCAAGCGCTAGTACCCGCCGCCAGGACGTGGAAGGGGCCCGTGTCGCCGGCGTCGGCGCTACGGGCCCTGCGGCTGCTGTTCAGCGCCTACGCTGGGCAGAGCCGTCCCAGCGGTCTCCCCCGTACTGCTGGGACGGCTCCGGCGTTCTAGTCGTTGCTGGTCTGCGGCTCCGGCCCGGCCGACAGGGTCGCCCGGGCGTCGGCGGCGGCGACCTGCTCGGCAAGGACGGGCCCCAGGAGCAGATCCGGCGGGGACACCTCGTCGCGAACCATGGCCCTCACCTGCGCCAGGAACTGATCCGGGGACGCCTCGACGAAGGCCCCGAGGGCCTCGAGGTCCACGCTGTCCTGCCACTGGCGGATGAAGTCCAGGAAGACGTCCGGCTCGGCGACAGCGTCTTCGGCCGCGCGCGCTTCGGCGAGCGCGGTGGTGACGGTGGCGACCATCCACCGGGCCTCGCTCTCGCTGACGTCCTCGGGCTGCAGCAGCGTCCCGGTGTCGGTGTAGTCGACGTACAGGCCGCGGAACTTCACGGCGTTGGTCCGGCGGGCGGCTGCGACCACGTCGTTCAGCAGCTGCTCGATGCTGGCCGGCACATCGTCACCGGTCATCGCCATAACCAGGTGGGCGAACTCCGCCTTGATCTGGTGGTGGGTGAACGCCTTCTCGAAGTCGAGGCGGAACTCCTCACGCACGGTGGGAGGCATGGAGAGCGTCATCATGCACAGCGCGGCCTTGCCGACCTCTTCGAGAGCCAGCGCGGCGAACGAGAATGCCGCGGGCCACTGGTATGCGTCCAGGACGGCCTGGGCGCTGGTGTGCAGGGCGCGCGCGTTCTTGAAAGCCGCGGCCGCGAGGTCGAGGACCGTGCGCTCCATCAGGTGCGGGTCGAGGGGGAGCTTCGCCATTCGCCCACTGTCGCAGGCGACGGTCGATCACGGCATCGCCTTTTGGCTGTGAACGACTTCTCTGGCCCCAGCGGAACGAGTCCGGTGGCCCCAGGGGGTTGATCAGGAAATGAATGTTCGTCAGAAGTGGCCCCAGCGGCGGTCTTGCGGTGATGTGCTTCCGACCGGGGCCCGCATGGATGGCCCGAGATCCAAGGTTGAGCTCTTCGCGGCGATCCGCCGCGACTCCCGTACCGAGAAGCTGTCGATCAACGAACTCTCGCGCCGCTACGGTGTCCACCGGCGTCTGGTACGCGAAGCTCAGACGTCCCCGTGGCCGGCGCCCCGCAAGCCGATGCCTCCGCGGCCTTCGGTGATCGACCCCTACAAGTCTCTGATCGACGCGATACTGCGTGCTGATCTGGATGCCCCGCGCAAGCAGCGCCACACCGCCAAGCGGGTCTTCGACCGGCTGGTGGACGAGCAGGGGATGGACAACGTCTCCTACGGCCGGGTACGGGACTACATCAGGCGCCGCAAGCCCGAGATCTGGGTCGAGGAGGGCCGCGGACCACCCAGCGTGTTCATCCCGCAGACGCACCGCCCCGGCGAGGAGGCCGAGGTCGACTTCGGAGACGTCTACATCACGCTCGACGGCGTGCGCACCCTGTGCTATCTGTTCGTTTTCCGGCTCTCCTTCTCCGGGAAGGCCGTGCACCACGTGTCGGCCTCGCAGGGGCAGGAAGCCTTCTTCGAGGGCCATGTCCACGCCTTCCAGGTGCTGGGCGGCATACCCAGGGGCAAGGTCCGCTATGACAACCTCACCTCCGCGGTGGCCCGGGTGCTCGGCTTCACCCGGGCCCGGGTGGAGACAGACCGCTGGACCGCGTTCCGCTCCTGGGCGGGTCTGGACGCCTTCTACTGCCAGCCGGGCATCGACGGCGCCCATGAGAAGGGCGGCGTCGAGGCGAAGTCGGCCGGTTCCGCCGCAACCACCTGGTCCCCGTCCCCGACGTCACCACCCTGGCCGAGCTCAACGCCCGGATCGATGAGTGGGACCGGCAGGACAACCAGCGCCGGATCGGCAAGCACCCGCGCACCGTCGGCGAGTACTTCGCCATCGAAAGACCCCTGCTCCAACCGCTGCCCGAGGACCACTTCGAGACCGGGCGGCTGCTGACCCCGAGGGTGGACCGCTATACGCGCAGATCACTGTGCGGCAGAACCACTACTCGGTGCCAGTACGGCTGACATGAGCCACGACCACGTCGTCGCCGGGATCGCCGCCGCCCTGCGGGCCGGGGCCCTGACCGCGGACGCAGTGGCCCTGGAAGCCCGCCTGGCCGCCGAACGCGAAACTCCCGCCGAGGCGGCCCCGGACACGGCGCGAGGCCGTATCGCCTCTCCGGTGGTGTCGCTGACCGCACGCAGGCTCGCCGCGCTGCCCCCGGACCCCAGGCCGCTGCCCTCGGTGGCCGCCTACGACCAGCTCCTTCGCCATACCCGGCCGACGGCCGGACGTCCCCCCAGCCAAGGGAGTCCCCTGCCATGAACGCCACCCGTCCCCGCGGTCTGACCGAGCCCGCCGCCGACGCGGCCATCGACGCGGCCTGCCGCAACCTGCGCCTGCCCACCATGCGGAGCCAGTTCTCCGAACTCGCCGACGCCGCAGCCCGCGACCAGATGACCTACCGCGGCTTCCTGGCCGAGCTGCTGATGGCCGAATGCGACGACCGCAACCGCCGCCGCTCCGAACGCCGGATCAAAGCCGCAGGCTTCCCCCGCGAGAAGGCACTGCGCACCTTCGAGTCGACGCGAACCCCGCCATCGACCCGGCCGCCATCCACACCATGGCCTCGTGCGACTGGGTCCGCAAAGGGCTCCCGCTGTGTCTGATCGGCGACAGCAGCACCAGCAAGTCACACCTGCTCATCGCCCTGAGCACCGAAGCCGCGATGGCCGGCTTCCGGGTCAAGTACGTGCTCGCGACCAAACTCGTCAACGAGCTCGTCGAGGCCGCCGACGAGAAGGTGCTGACCAAGACCATCGCCCGCTACGGACGCGTCGATCTTCTCTGCATTGACGAGCTGGGCTACATGGAGCTGGACCGGCGCGGCGCCGAACTGCTGTTCCAGGTTCTGACCGAGCGCGAGGAAAAGAACAGCATGGCCATCGCCTCCAACGAGTCCTTCTCCTCTTGGACCAAGACCTTCACCGACCCCCGCCTCTGCGCAGCCATCGTGGACCGCCTCACCTTCGGCGGCAACATCATCGAAACCGGCAGCGACTCCTACCGCCTCGCCCACACCAAAGCCCGCCAGCAGGCCATCACGGGCTCCTGACCACCGCCGCACCTGGACCTCACAGCTACTGGCACCACGACGCTAGGGTCCTGATCATGGCCATCACCGCTGTCATCTTCGACTTCTTCGGGACCCTCACACCCAGTACGCCGACGAACGTGTGGGACGACCACGCCGCCCGGAGCGCTGCCCCACTCGGCATACCGGCCCGCACGTGGCGCACAGCCCTGGACGCTTCATTTCCCGAGCGGGCAACCGGCAGCCTGGGAGATCTGGCTGCGACGTTTCGCACCCTGGCCCACCGCACCGGTGCCGAACCGAGCGAGGAGGCCCTCGTCGCCGCCTGCACCGCACGGATGGCCGCACAACGAGAGCTGTTCGTACTGCGGGCCGACGCAGTCTCCACCCTGACCGCGCTGCGTGTCCGGGGACTGCGGCTAGGAGTGCTCAGCGACTGCACCGCGGAACTGGCCGAGACCTGGTCGCAACTGCCCTTGGCCACGCTCGTCGACGCACGCGTGCTCTCCTGCGAAGAGGGCCGACGCAAGCCCGATCCGGAGCTCTTCCGCCTGATCGCAGGCCGTCTCGACGCCGACCCGCAGAACTGCCTCTACATCGGCGACGGCGGCGGAGACGAACTCACCGGCGCATCCAACTGCGGCATGCAGGCGTTCATGCTCCGAGCCGCTGACTGGGCCGACAACGACGCCCACGCACGTGAGGACAACTGGGCCGGACCATTCCTACCCTCACTAACCGACGTACTGTCCCTACTCGAACCCTCACCAGCAGTCGTCGATCCGGCCTGACAACCGATCAATGCCAGGCCGAGGCGCGCGAGCCTCACCGGCTGGCGTGGGGCCAATCGACTCGTTCACAGCCAGCCCCGAAGATCGCTAATCGGGGCCAGAAGAGCCGTTCCCCTGGAGCCAGAAGACTCGTTCGAAACCACGCGGCGGCGTGCGGCCGCCGACATGGTGCGGGTTCCGTGGTTCAGACGCAGCAAAGACGAGTAGGAGGCTGCGGGCGGTGGGGGCACCGGGAGGTCGGATGCTCTAAGACCGTGTCCTACGTGGTGAGGCCTCGTTGACCTCTGTATGGGGCGGGGTACATGGAGTTGGATTGTTCCGGAGGGGCTGTGGGAGATCGCGAAGCCGCTGATTCCTGCGTCGAAGGTGCGGCCGCAGGGCGGCGGAACACAGGACACGCCTGATGAGACGCTGTTCGCGGCGATCATCTACGTGCTGGTCAGCGGATGCGCCTGGCGGGCTCTGCCGCCCTGCTTCGGGATATCGAAGTCGACCGCCCACCGGCGGTTTCTGATCTGGTCGAGGGCCGGCGTCTGGGGCCGCCTGCACGAGGCGGTGCTGCACCAGCTTGACGACGCCGGCCTCATCGATGTCACCCGCGTCGTCCTCGACACCGCCCACGTCAGGGCTAAAAAAGGGGCGAACACACAGGTCCGAGCCCCGTGGACCGCGGCAAGCCGGGTTCCAAGATGCACGTCCTGTCGGACGCGAACGGACTGCCCCTTCTCGTCGGCGTCTCGGGCGGCAACACGCACGACAGCGAAGGGCTGAAGCCGATGCTGGAGGGTCACCAAACGAGACACGACCCCCACCGCGGCCGGTACTTCAAGCCTCAGCGCCTGCACGCGGACAAAGCCTACGACCGTGCCGACCTGCGGAAATGGTTACGTGGCAAACGCATCGGGGTCCGGATCGCGCGCAAAGGCATCGAGTCCAGCGAACGGTTGGGCCGTCGCAGATGGGTGATCGAGCGGACCATGTCGTGGCTGTCCGGCTACCGCAGACTCAGCCCCCGCTACGAACGAAATCCCCGCAACTACCTGGCCTTTCTCGGACTCGCCGCAGCCATCTGCTGCTACAAGCGCCTCGTTCCTCTCACCACGTAGGACACGGTCTAAGAAGGGCGAACCGCTCTGCTTGATCGGTGACTCCGGCACCGGCAAGTCTCATCTGCTGATCGGCCTCGGTTCCGCCGCCGCGATGGCCGGCTTCCGAGTCCGCTACGCGCTCGCCGCAAAGCTCGTCAACGAACTCGTCGAAGCCGCCGACGAGAAACAGCTGACCAAGACCATCGCCCGCTACGGGCGCGTCGACCTGCTTTGCATCGACGAGCTTGGCTACCTCGAACTCGACCGCCGCGGAGCCGAGATGCTGTTCCAGGTTTTGACCGAGAGGGAGGAGAAGAACAGTGTGGCCATCGCCTCGAACGAATCGTTCGGAGGCTGGACCAAGACGTTCACCGACCCCAGGCTCTGCGCAGCCATCGTCGACCGACTCACCTTCAACGGCACCATCATCGAGACCGGCACCGAGTCCTACCGTCTCGCCCGGACTAAGGCCAGGCAGCAGCAGACGAAGAAGTAGTCCCGAGGCCAGCTGGCCGGTGGGATCTAATCCCTGCTGCCCCGGGCTTGGCGGTCCAGGAACTCGATCAGCCGTGTTTCCGAACGTGCAAGCCTCTCCCGTTGTTCGCGGGGAAGCGAGGCGAGGGCGTCCACCAGGACCCGCTTTCGCGGAACGTGCACCATGTTGCCGGAGTAGATCCGGCAACTGGAACACCAGGTGAGTCCGATGCACCGCTCGAACATGGAGGACTCAGGCGGATAGAAGCGGTACTGGTACGAGCAGATGGGCGTTTTGCAGGCGGCACAGATCCAACGGTCCCCGTCGGAGACCGTGTCCCAGATCCCGACCCTGCGCCAGTGCTGCCGCCCGGCCGGTGCTCTTCAAGTCGTCATGCCCAACATTCTCTCCCACAGCGAGTCGCCCAGCACAGCCATCCCGGCGAAGGTGGGGCCGGAGCAGACCGAAAGCCGGGGCCACTTCAAGCCGGAACAATCGCCGCGCCAGCCCCGAAGCGGGGCCAGCTCGGGCCGGAAAAGTGGGGCCAGTTCAGACCGTTAACGCCACCTTACGGCCCTCCTTGCCGGCACCACGGGGTTGGGGCAGTTCAGGCGTCCTCGAGCATGGTGCCGCCTCTTGGGGATTGGAGGTGCACGGTGACAGCGGCCGTTCCCGTGGGGCTGCCGACGATGACGACAGGGGCGGTGCTGCGGTTGGCGGAGCTGGCGGGGAGTACGGCGAGCGAGGTGATCGGTGCGCCGGTGACCAGGCGGAGAACTTCCTGGCCCGTGTGGTGGTCCCACACGCGGATGCTGGTGTCGTCCGAGCAGGCGCTGACGAGCATGTGGCGGTCGATGTCCAGGTGGGGCAGGGCGGCAAGGGCGGTGACGGGGCCCTGGTGCCCGGTCAGCGGTGGATGAGTTTCTGAGCGCGGGGCGAAGGGGTCCCACAGCCGGATCACGCCGTCCGATCCGCCGGTGGCCAAGAGGTGCCCGTCCGCCGTGGTCAGGCAGGTGAGGCTGCGCACGGCGCCGATGCGCTGGGGCAGACCCATGTGCGGGTCGTGGCCGGGGTGCAGCAAGCGCACGGCCCGGGTGGTGGCGATGGCCAGCAGCGGTGATCTGGTGTCGGGTAGGACGGCGAGCGCCCGAACGGTCGCCTCGGCACGCAGCGTCGGCAAGCGGGGGGTGTCGTCGTCGACGCGCAGGTACTCGATGCGGGAGTCGCTGATGGCGGCGGCGAGGAGGGACTGGCCGGTTTCCGGGTGGGGGAAGCGGGCCAGCGCCCGGACCCTGCTGTTGGAGTAGTACGAGGGAAGCAGGACGCGCCGTGCGCCTTCTTCCGTGGTGAGGTCGACGCTTCCATCCGCGTACCCGATGGCGATACGTGCGGTGGTCTCAGGTGATGGTTCGAGAACGGTCAGTGCGGTGACGTCTTTGTAGGGGCGGTCGTCCGGCGGGGTCAGGACGTGTGTTTCCCGGCCGGTCTGTACGGAGCGCACGGCGATCTCGCCGGCGCGGCCACCGCTGATGAGACTGGGTGGCCCGGAGGGATGCGGCAGGAGGGCGACCTGGTCTGCCGAGGGATGATCGGTATCGTCGTCGACGGCCGGCGCCTGGAGGTCCCACAGGCGGATGGTGCGGTCGAACGATGCGGAGGCCAGGAGAGGTTGGCCTTGTGAGCCGGTGAAGACCGTTAGGCCGCGGACCATCTTAGTGTGCTCGGCGGGGAGTTGGCGAACGAGTACACCGGTGTCGGTATCGAAGACGTGCAGAGCGCCGTCGACGCTGCTGCCGGTGACCAGCAGGGGATCGCCATAGGGGCCCGGGTGCAGGGCCAGGGACGCCACGGCCTGCCGGATCTGTGCGTGTTGGACTCGCGTCAGCGGGTTCCAGATGCGCACGGACTTCGTGGAGCGGGACGCAACGATCAGCCGTGGTTCGCCTTCACGTGTGGCGAAGCCGACGACGGCGGAGGCGCCCCTGCCCGCACACGGCAGTTCCCCGGCGTCGTCGAACGTCAGGGCATCCACGACGGGGACGTAACTGCCGTCCTGGGCAATGGCGAGCAGTGGACCGGCGCCTGGTACTGGGATAACGGCGAGTGCGTGGACGAGGGGGCCGCGGTACCTCCTGCCGAAGTCCTGTTCCCTCTGCAGGCGACCGATGCTGTGCAGAGGCCGGCGCGTCTGGATGTGGCCGGTCACGGGGTCCATCAGGAGGAGGTCTTCAGTGGTGGCGACGGCGAGGAGCGGCCATCCGTATGCGCCGCGGCGGCCCCGTCGGCGTGCACCATCGCTGAAGGTGGCGACGGCACGGACGCGCCCTTCGAGCAGGGGGGCGGCCTCGCCGGTCTGGGGGTCGCACTGCCACAGCCCTCGGTCGGTTCCGACGATGAGGGAGGGTTCCCCGGGGCGGCGGCCGTCCTCCAGGACGGTCAGGGCGCGGGCGTGGGGTCCCAGACCTTCCAGGGCGGTGCCGAAGGGGCTGCCAGAGAGCGGGTCCCACAGGGTGAGGTTTCCCCTCTCGTCCGCCGCTGCCAGCACCACGGAGTCGTCGGTGGTGCGGAAGGTGGCCAGTGCGTAGGGGTTGGCGGGAGTGCCTGCCAGGATGTTGGTGGGCAGATGCAGGTGGTTGAAGCGCGGGCGTAGTTGTGGGTGGCGCGTCGGGGTGTGTGCTTGTGTGCTGCCGGTGTGCTGGGCGAGGGCGAGGCTGTCGGCTCGGGAGGCGGGGGGTGCGTCGCCGACGAAGGGCTCGATGCGGGCCCACGCGGCCAGGTGCCGGATGCGATCGGTGGCGGTGATGGGCAGGCCGAGGGAACCGCGCACGTTGTCGCGGGTCGCCCAGGGCAGGAAGTGGGCCGGGATGTGGTCGTCGTCGACTGTGTTTCCGAGTGCGGCGTGGGTGATCAGGTGCCGTCGCAGGTAGGGGTGCGGGGGTTGCTCCGGTGCCCTTGGCAGTAGCCGGGCGAATGCCTGGGTGAGCTGCCGGTGAGCGGTGGTGGTGTCGGCTGTCCCGGCACCGTCCTGGGTGGGTGTGGCGGAGGTGTCGGCGGGGGCCAGGAGTGTGTGGGGTGCGGTGCGCAGTGTTTCGCTGACGCGTTCGTGGATGGGGCGGTAGACGGTTCTGCCGTCTTCCTGGGCGGTTGTCAGGTATCCGGTCAGCCGGCTGTCACGTACCACTTGGCGGATGGCGGCTGCTGCGTCGTCGCAGGGGGGATGCAGGGCGTTCACTGCGGCCGGCCAGATGTCGGCCCATGGCAGGCCCGCCCCCTGGGCGAAGGCGGTGGCGCGCAGGACAGCCAGGAGTTCTTCGGGGGTTGCGTCGCCGTGCAGGGCTACGTCGGCGAGGTCTTGGCGGAGCAGTTCGTGCGTTCCCTGTCTCAGCTGACGGCGCCATGCCAGGTCGGTGGGCTGAGGCAGGAGGTTGCGGGCGTGCAGTTGTTGGGCGGCGAGCCGGGCGTCGAGGAAGGACGGGGCCACCTCTTCGGCCACCGCTGTGGCGACACGGCTGATGCGGTCGTCGTCGCGGTCGAGGAGGCGCGAACCGGCCTGGGGGTCGGCGTGCAGCAGGGATGCGGTGTAGGCGGCGATGTCGTCCTGTGCGGTGAGGGCGTCGGTCCGCACTGCCGGGCCGGCGTCGGTTGCTCGTTGCAACAGGGCCAGGAGATCGCCGCCGGTCGGGCCTGCGGGGTTGGCACTGGAGGAGTCGGGGCTGGCGGGGGCGGGGCTGCGGATGCCGAGGAGGAGTCGGATGAGGGGCTGGCCGTCGGCGCGCAGGGTGGCCAGCGGGCGCAGGACGTCGGTGATGATGCGGCGCGGGTTGCGGGCTTCGTCGATCCCGTCGATCACTACGGTGAGAGGTCTGCCGTTGCGCAGCATGAAGGCGCGGACATAGACGCGCAGTTCCTCAATCGGATCATGACCGGCCGGTGTCGGGCGGCCGGTGAGGGCCTCGTAGAGCGCGGCGGACAGTTCGTGCGGGTCGGTGTTGCGGGCCAGTACTGCCGCGTCGACGGCTCCTTCAGGAACGTGAAGGTGTTCGGGGATGGCGTCGAGGACGGGCCGGTAAGCGTCGTCGGCCCGGAATCGGGGATCGCTGAGCGTGACAAGACGGGCCAGGAGGGCGCTCTTCCCGGAACCGGCGGACCCGGTCACGATGAGGACGCCGTCGTCACCGTCCAGAAACTCGATCATGCGGCCGACCAGGGCGGCGCGTCCGGTGAAGTACCAGCCCGGGCTGCTGCCGGACATCTGGCCGGTGGCCCGGGAGATCCAGTAGTCGTCCAGGTCGGCGCGGTTCCAGCCGACCTGGCTGCGGGCGTCCTCGAGGAGGGTGGTGTCGCTGTAGCCGGGGTTGGGCAGGCAGGGGCTCAGCGCGCGGCCGGCGAGTTGGAGGCTGACGCTGTCGCCCGGGGGCCAGATGCGGTGGATGTCCGCCATGGTGGTGCGGTCCCAGACGGCGGCGCGGATCGCATGGAAGTCTTCCCAGCTCAGATGGGAGCGCGCGTATCCATTGGTCTGGTCTTCGCAGTGGGCGCGGACCGCGGCCAGCAGTGAGGTGAAGGCCTGAAGGCGGGGTCTGGAATCTTCGTTGCCGGCGGTCAGCACGACCAGGGATCCCAAAGCTCGGCGGTCCTCATCCAATGCTTTGAGGGTGTCTTGTAGTTCGTCCGTCAGGCGTCCGGAGAAGCAGGAGTCGACCATCACCAGGACGTGCCCGGCGCGGGAGTCGAGGGCGGTGGCGATGAGTTCGGCCGTGGGGAACGCAGTGCCCAGGGGGCGGTTCTCATCCGTGTCGGGCAGCTGCAGAAAATGCTGCCGTCCGCGGGGGGCGAGACCATGGCCGGTGATGTAGACGACCAGAGCTTCGTCGTCGTCGGCGTCGGCCAGGTCCTGGTCGATCAGGAAGCACCGCAGATCGTGCACGCTGAGCAGCGGCTTGGGCGGGGCTGCAGGAGTGAAGCGCCGCTCTGCTTCCAGGCCTTCGCCGGCCCACCAGTCCTCTACGACCGATACCTGGGCGCTGATGCCGGCGCGGAAGGCCTCCCGCTCGGCCAGGGTCCCGGTGTCGTAGTCGCTGACGGCGATGACGACCAAGCGCCGATGGAACGTGGACGGGACGTGTTCTTCGGTCATGACCAGCTATGGGTGGCCGCCCGCGCGACCGGCAGGGTGCGCAGGTACGCCTGGGCGGCGTGGGGATCGATGTCGCCGTTGTCGACTTCGACGTCGGTGACGTTGCGGGCGCCCAGGGCCAGACCGGCTGCGCCGGTGACGGCATCGTCCGGGTCGTACACGTTGAGCCATCTGATGTGTGCCGGCATGGCTAGCAGCTCCGGCTCCGGGATGTTCATTGCGCGCCGCACGGCGGGGATACCCAGGGGCGAGCCGCAGGTGACGAAGGTGTGCACAGCGGTTCCGGCGGTTCCGGGAGCGGCGATCTTCTCCTGCCGGATGAGGTCGTAGGCGATCACGCTGCCCAGGGAGTGGCCGATGACGACGGTGGCGGTGTCGTCGCTGAAGGCTTTGAGGACGTGATCGTGGACCTTGGAGGCGAGGTTGGGGTGCTTGAGATAGAAGCGGACCTCACGCAGGCGGGTGATGAGCTTGCCGACGACGCTGTCAGGGGTACGCCGGTCGTAGACCATGGCGCGGCGGGTGACGCTGGGCGGCAGCTTCGGCAGCCCGAGCGTCGTCGGGTCCAGCTCCTGGGCCAGCGCCCGCTCCTGCGGCGTGAGCAGATCGTCCAGCGCCTCGACGATGAAGGCTTCCTCGTCGGGGGTCAGGGCAGTGGAGTCGTCCGGGAAGAAGTCCGCCGGGCCCAGCCGGTCCGCCCCCCGTGCCAGGAGCGAGGACCAGTGCGGAATCTCCAAGGTGGGCGTCAGCCGGGGGTCGGTGCGCACCGCGTCCTGACCGTGCAGGGCGGTGATGCCGCGGTTGAGGGCCTTGGTCCAGTCTTTGATCAGCTCGCGCTGCGACGTACGGCCCTGCTTGATGCCGTGCACTCCCACGATGTGTTGCTGTTCCACCCGGTCCCCCACCCCCTGCGCACCCGCCGATGGCCAACCGGCCTACTGCAGCGGCATATTCGAGGAGCCCACTCTACGGTGGGTGCAGCCGCTCCCTTCCGGCAGACACACGAACGTCGTCACCACGGACATCGCCTCGCGGGCCGGCTGAGGTTGCTCGGTCCTCTTTCGGTGGCCTGGAGCCGCATCGAACCCGTCGGCGTAACGCCTGCGGGTGGGCTCTTGAGCTCAGGGCCTCCCGCTCCAGGCCCACGGGATGTGACACAGCCACAAAGCGTCGTTCGGCGCCGGACGAGGATGACGATGGGCTCATGGGCGTCGAGCTGGGACCTCGCTTGAGCGGTCGGCTGCTTTAGCATCCCCCTGCTGGCTGCATGCGTGCCCGCACCGCGAAGATCTCATGGTCCTCAGCCGACCCCCTGGTGGAGGAGACCGCCCGGTGCCACAGGCCCAGGACCAGTACCGAGCCCGCGCGGTGTGCCGCCTGAATCCACTGGCTGCTGGCGTCGGCTGAGTGCTCAGAGGACCCCACGGGGTGGGTGTGTACGGTGCCCGCGCGAGCGGAGGTGTAGGAGGCGCCTGTGCGGCGGGCGGTCCGCCGTTCCCGGTCTTTACGGGCGTGTCCTTTGGTCATGGCGAAGGCCTCGAGTCTGCGCTCCGGCCCCATGATCCGGTGCGCAAGTTCGGGCGCATGCGGACGCGTTGGCCAGGCAGGTGAACAGAGGTGTTGTTACGCGCAATTGATGCGGCGATCGCTCCGGATGCCCAGGCACCTTTGCTGTGTGGGGCCGTTCATGGGCCGACCCCGGCTTGGGCCGATGCGCTCGGCCTGTTGGCAGGTTAGCGCGTGCAGTTGCCGGCCGGAGCTGATTCCACCCAGTTACGGCGCGAGACTCGCCCTTGTCGGACGGGGTGACATGCCAGCCGGCGAAAGCCGTCATGGTGCACACGGCCCCGAGCGCGCGGCGTGCACCATGGCGGCCGGGCACGGTAGAAAGTTCGCATGTGGTGGAGGAGGACACGGTGGATCGCTCTGTCAGTCATGGGTGCGGCCTTGCTTGCTGGCGTATTGGCTGTGGTCTTCACTCCGCTCACTCGGTGTCTGACGCGCTGGGTGACGAGCAGTGAGTGGTCTTCTCTGGATGCTCCTGGTCGGGCAGCGGCCGTGGGCCAGTTTCGTCTGGCGGTCGTGCAGGTGGTCGCCGCTGTCGGGGCCGGCATCGCTCTGACCTATACGGCGCGTACCTTTCGGCTCAGTCGCCGGGGTCAGGTCACTGATCGCTTCACCAAGGCGTTGGAGCGGCTGAGCTCGGACGAGGAATATGTGCGTATCGGGGGTGTCTTGGCGATGGAACAGATCGTCCAGGATGCGCCGGATCAGGGCGAGCATGCGGCACGGGTACTCAATGCCTTCGTGCGCCGTCATGCACCGGACGCTGCGGCAACGGCGCTGGATGCAGCACAGTTGCCGAAGAAGCCGAAGGAGCAGGTCCTGGAGGCGCTGCGTGCGCTGACGGTGAAGCGTTCTTGGTGGGGCGGCCGTCGTAGACCGGTAGATCTGGCTGGTCTCCATCTGAAGGGGGCAGAGCTCCAAGACGCCTTTTTGCAGGGGGCCCTGCTGAAGGGAGCCACTTTCACCGAGGCGGATCTGCGTGGTGCGAACCTCAAGGGTGCTGATCTGACGGACACCGATTTCACCCGTGCCGACCTGTCCACGGCGCGGGGGCTGAAGGAGGCGCAGCTCCTGCTGGCGGGGAGTCTGCGCGGATGTCGTCTACCGGGTTCGCTTGCTGGCCGTCCGGAGATCGCCGATCGCGTCGGGGCGAGTGAGTGAACCTCACGGCGGGCGTCTCCTGCCGTCTCGCGTGGCGTGTCGGACCGTTTGGGGTCAGGCTTCCAGTGCCCAGTCCGCGATGGGTTCCGGCAGGCGGTCCAGCACCTGCGTTCGGGTGGTCAGTTCTCGCAGGTTCTGCCAGAAGCGGCGCCTGATCAGCTGTGGTGTCGTGGCGTGTAGGTGGGCTAGCCGTTGTTCGAGCGGCTCGACGACTCCGGGGCGGGTCGCCCGGGTGGTCCGTCTGCTGGCGGGGAAGTCGGTCTCGGGAAGCAGGCGGTGCAGGGGGAACGCGGTGAGGATGTCATCTGGCATGGCGGCGTTCACCGAGAAGTAGGCGCCCAGGTCAAGCGCCTGCTTCTGCTCGGCGGGGCTGCCCAGGAACCAATGCAGGATGAGGCCCGGATGCGGGCGGCTGGTGAGCAGGTCCATCAGGGGCCCGGTGCGCCCGCTGCTGTGCAGGGACAGGATGACCGGCTCGTCGCGCACGGCGTTGAGGATCTGGGTGAGTACGGAACGCTGCGTGTCGAGGCTGCCGCGGCGGTCGAGTCCGACTTCTCCGATGAGGCAGGTCTGCTTCAGGGTGGTGCGGAACTGCCGCAGGCTGAAGTCCTTCAGTGCGGCCGGTACCGCGGGGTGCACGCCGGTGCCCCAGACCAGCATGGTGTCCCGGCGTCGCAGGGCGTGGGTGGTCTCTGCCGGGGTGCGGGTCATGGCGAGCACGACCGCTCCGTGAAGTGCGTCGATCTGGGCGGCGGTGACGTCGGGGGCGATGTGGGCGTGGCAGTCCAGCGCAGGCAGTTCGTCAGGGAAGAGGGACACGGCTCAGTTCCTGGAGGCCTCGCTGGCACAGGTCCACGACGGCGTCGAAGTCGGTCTCGGGGGGCAGATCACCGACGGCAAGGATATCGGTGTCCTCGATGCCGTTCAGGATGGATTGCTGAACATCGCGGACGTCTTTGCGACGGTTGGTGAGCAGCCGCTGGTACGAGATGCCCTCTAGGCGCTCAACGAGGTAGACGGTGGGGTCGCGGTAGGGGCCGGTGGTGAAGGACCCGCGGCGCACCAGGCAGGCCACGCACAGGCCGCAGTTGAGGTTCGCGTTGCCGCCCGGATAGCGGGCCCCGTCGAGTTTGCCGCAGGAGAGGGTCTCGGCCGCTGCGGCGAGCAGCGCATCGCCGGTGCGGTCATGTGCGCGTGCGAGGAGCTCGCCTTTGGTGCGGTGGAGGTAGGGGTTGACGATCTGGACGGAGATGTCTGCGCTGGCCAGAAGGGTGTTGAGGCGGCTGAAGGTGCCGGGATGAGTGGACCGGGTGGACAGGGAGCCGCCGCGTGCTGGGGTGAGTGGTGGGTTGATGCTGGTGAAGCCGTTCTCGGGCACCGTGACCTGCGGGCTGGCGGAGCTGGCCGCGGTCGCGGCAGCCAGAGCGGCGAACAGCAGGCTCCGGCTGCGTGAGGAGGGCTCCGGGGAGGGGCCGGTCTGACAGATCTTGGCGCTGAGATGCCGCAGCGACTGGGAGGCACGGCTCTGCAGCCAGGAGCTGGCTTTGGTCTGTGCTCTGCGTACTGCGGTACTGCCATCGTAGTGGCTCAGATGGATCCGTCGGGTGCCGTCCGTCAGGTGGTCGACGGCGCCGCACAGGGAGTCGAGGCCGCCGCTGAGGAGCATGACGTCGTCGGCCGGTTCCAGGGGAGTCAGCGTCCGGTCTGTGGGCCGGGCGGGGACGGTGCGCAGGTGCCATAGATCACCGGTGAGCCAGTGCAGCAGCTCTTCGACGAGCTGGCCGCACGTACCGTTCCAGGGTTCGGGGTTGACCGCGTGGGCGGTGAGCTCGATCGTCCTGACGAACGTGAGGGGACGGCGGACCGTGCGATCGGCGAGATAGGCCGATGCCGCGATACGGACCAGATCTGCCGCGGCCACAGGGGCCCGACCGATCAGGTCCAGATCCCACCCGAGGGTGCCAGTGACTTCGGCGGTCTGGCCGTCGTCGCGCGTACGGGCCCAGCGCACGGGCCTGGCAGAGGGTTCGTGCTGATCGGCGTCGTGCGGGAGCACTTCGATGGCAGTGGTCATGTGCGTCGTGCGCGCAGCATACGCAGTGCCTCCCCGGTCACCTTGGCTGCTGTAGCGGTGAACTGCTGTACGGTCATGCCTTGCGTATCGGGAACGAGAAGGCCTTTGAGTCGGCGTTCCAGCCAGGAGCGCAGCCATCGTTGTTTATGGATGGCCTCCTGCGCGGTCAGGTTCCCCTGGGCCTTCTTGGAGCCGAGTTCGACCAGGGAGAGCTCGTAAATCCACTCGGTGATGAGTCCTCGCATGCCCTCTTGTGGTGCGGGCGGCTGGGGGTCGAGGAGCACGGCCTTGACCCATCTGGTGGCGGCTTTCCTCAGGGCGGCTTCGTCGGGGTGGCCTGCGTCGCCGAGCACCGCCTGCAGGATGCGGGAGATCTGTGCCCGTGGGCCCATGGTGCGCAGTTCGGCGAGATCGAGGCCGAGTTCCTGAAGCCGGGCCGCGTCACCGCTGCGCAGCGCGTAGGCGCCGGCGAGGGCAGCGGCCCCACGGGCGGAGCCTTTGACGACCTGGCGTCGTGAACCCGCGCCGGCTCTGCCCGTGGGTGTTTGGGTTCCTGCGCCGGCGCCTCCTCCCCCGCCGCCGCTGCCTCGGGGAGAGGCGAGCAGGGCGGAGAGCGGGTACCCGGCGGCCGATGGCCTGCCGCGGTCCGCGTCGTCCTTCTGCAGGGCCGCGCCGAGAGCGTCGAGGAGATTGTCGAGCGACTGCTGCTGGTCCTGTGCGGGATCGGGAGGATCCCCGGGGCCGGATCCGGCCGGCGCAGAGCCGGGCAGGGCGTCGAAGGCGTCGTGGGCTTGCTGCCAGTCGGACGTGCCGCTGCCGCCGTAGGAGCCGGAGGTACCCATCAGCGCCCCAGTGCCATCTGCGCCGCTTGCTGCACCGCCGGTTCGATGTCGGTGGCCTCAGCCAGCTGGGGAAGCAGCGCCCGCAGCTCGTCGACGTCGCTGGTGTCGATGTCGACGACGGCCCCGGGCAGGAGGTACTTGCGTACCTCCCACAGCCCCTGCGCGATCAGCGCACGCAGTTCGGCTGTGTGGGTGGCTATGTAGACGAGGGACTGCACCAGGTGATCGGTTTCCGTTTCCCGGCGTGCCCGCTGAATGAGTGCCTGGGCGACGGCCTGCTGGTCGGCGACGGGGGCAGCCACGATCTGTGTCTGGGCTTCATTGCGGTGCGGGTCCGAAGCACTGGCCAGGTCGCTCGCCCAGGAGAGCTGCTGCTGTGTCAGGGAGGCCGCGGCGGTGAGACTTACGAGTGACGCGGCCAGGCTCAGATACGGTCCGATCGGGGCGTTGATGAGGTCGGGGTCGGACGCGGCCCACTCCTTGCTCGCTTCGCTGACCTCGTCGGGCTTGTCAGGCTCCTCGCCGCGTCCCCAAGCCTGCCAGCGCTGCAGCAGTTCGCTGCGCTGGGCGTCCTGGAGTCCAGCAAGCGTCTCGAAGTCCTTGCTGTGGCTGTCTTCCAGCAGCATGAGCTTTGCAATCACCGAGGCCTCGATGTCGATGCCGTGCCGCTCGGCGATCCTGGTGCGCAGCGCCCACGCGTTGAGGAACCGCTTGATGCTGCGGGGACTTCCCGAGCGGTGAGCCGACAGGCCGGTGGCGAGACGGCTGGCCAGTCCCACAGTCTCGGCATCAGGTTCCCACGGCAGGCTCTGCATGTCGGCCAGGACGGGTGACAGGCCCTGAGCACGTCGCTGTTGCGCGTGTCCGATCAGCTGTGTGTACTGCTCTTGCTGCGGACAGCGCTGTTCGGACAGTAGGAGGGTGATGAACGCGGCGGCCTCGTCCGCGCTGATGCGCGGGAGAGACAGGGGCAGTTGGACGATTTTTTCCAGGTAGCGCTGCGCAAACTGTTCGCCGCGGCCTGTGGCGTCGAGGCTGACGGCGATGGACTCCCGCACCATCTCCTGATCAGCGGCCAGGACGAAGGCCACCTTCTCAACGGACAGGAACAGCTTGATGGCTTCCAACGTGGCCATCACTGCGTCCGGTAGGCACCGGTCGAGGTCGTCTACCAGTACGACCAGCCGCTGCAGCGGCGCCAGGTCCTGGAGCAGCTTGGCGAACTCGCTGCGAAAGCCCGCCAGGCTTCTGGCGTTCTCCTTCGATCGAGGCGTGAGTGCTTGAACGAGCTCTTCTGTCTGCGCTACTAGCCTGCCACGGGCCATGCTGGAGGCGACGCGTGACCAACTGATGCGGTCCAACAGGTCTTTGACCCGGTCGTCGAGTCCTTCATCCGGGTAGTTCGTGAGCAGGTCCTGTAGGACTTCACCGATGACGGCGCCGCGCACATCGAACTGGTCGTCAAACTCCCACGGATCGAGGCGAATGACGCGGTAGCCGCTCTGGCGGTTCAGTTCGTCCTTCAGCAGGCCCAGAACGGTGGACTTCCCTCCGCCCCAGGGAGCGTTGATCCCGATGGTCACGGGGTCCAGGGAGCGGGACTGCAGGGCAGCCGCAACGGTGTCGACGATCGAGGTGAATCCCAGAAGGTCGACCGTCGTTGGGTTGTCGTCCCACAGTTGCAGCTCACTCATCATGTGCCCCCCGGCAAGCTCGTCCTCATTCACCGCACTGCCCTCGGCCGGCCCGGCCAGTCGGGGATGCGCCACCGCGGGAGCGGCCTCGGGTGATCGAGCACAAGAGCTCAGTGCCCGGCTACTGCACCGTTCTCATCGATGGGATCATGCTTAGCACAGCGCTGCTGCCCTCTCAGGGAGCGACACACCGCCCGAGGCGTCGTAGCGGCAGCTGACATCTCTCGCCGTCGACGCAGATGTGGCCTGCCGCCCGCCATGAAACGGGCGGGCGGCAGGAGCTGGACACGGTTCTGGTTGGGGCCGGTCAGCACCGACTGCCGCCAGGCTGGTGACGCTGTGGCCGATGATGGTGTGTATGCGGCATGCCTCATCGACGAGTCCGTCTCAGTACGCCAAAGCGCCGGCCCGGCTGCACACGCTGGTGTTGCCGCAGACGGTTCCGCTGCCCGTCCATACGAGCGAGCAGCTCCTGCCGCTGGAGCGTCTGGCCTGGGAGAACTTCGAGCGGCTGTGTCTGAAGCGGGCGGTGGAACGCGGGACGGTCGAGGACTCCACCGACCATGCCGGGGGCGACAGTGCCACCGGGCGCATGAGCGTCTACGACGCCCGCGCTCAGGGAAGCCTGTACGGCACTCGGGGCCAAGAGCAGCAGGGTATCGATCTGTATGTCCGTCTGCCGGACGGTTCCGTCGAGAACGGCTCTGATCCCGAGCGGGTCTACCTGAGTCTGCAGTCGCGGCGGGTGAAGTCGGTGACCGCCAGGCAGCTCGAGGAGGCTGTCACTGACTTCCTGGACGGCACGTGGGCTGCGGTCAGCCGGGTCTTCGTCTACGCCACCAGCCTGTCGGCCGTCTCGCAAAAGATCGCTGACGAGGTGGTGACGCAGCGCGAACGGCTGGCCGAGGCGGGCATCACCTTCGAGGTATGGGATGCGGAGTATCTGTCGGACTGGCTGAAGCAACGCCCGCGCATCGTCCATGACTTCTTCGGTCGCCCATGGGTGGAGGAGCTGTTCGGGCCCGAGCAGGTGGCCGCGTTGGCGACCCGGCTCGATGCCGTGCAGGTCGCCGAGCTACGCGAACAGCTCGGTTCCTTCTACGCCACCTTCTTCGCGCACACCGACTCCGGTGCGATCGCCCTGCAGCACGCCCAGACCCAGCCGGATCTGCGGCAGCGGTTCGTTCTTCCCGACGTGCTCCCGCTGCACCAGCTGGGCCGCTGGCCTACCCAGCTGTCACCACCCGACGGGGTCTCCCCCGGCATGTCCGCCACGGCCTGGTACCGCAAGGCGCGAGCGTCCGCTTACGGCCACCATCCCGACGAGCTGGGGAAGGCGCTCACCGTGCCTGGCTCCGAGGCCGGGGAGCAGATGGTGGCCGTCAGCACCGCGTCCCCAGCAGTGACCGGGGAGGCCACCGGGATCCGCACCAGCGCGGACGCCTGGCTGGCCGGAGCCCGACGCCATGTCCTGGTCGGGGAACCGGGCTCGGGCAAGAGCAGTCTGCTGCGTTTCGCGCTGTTGGACCTGTTCGCCGACTCCCCTGCCCTGCCGCGCTGGACCGAACGGTTCGGCGACCGGCTGCCCCTGTGGGTTCCCTTCCCGTTCTTCACTCGCCGGCTGGCCCGCTACGACGGCGCCGAAGCCTCGCTGGCGGCGACGCTGCGGGCCTGGCTGGAGCAGTACGACGTCGGGCATCTGTGGCCGCTGGTGGAGAAGGCACTGGCCGATGACCGGCTGCTGCTGGTCATCGACGGCCTGGACGAATGGGTGAGCGAGAGTGCTGCGCGCAGGGCTCTCATCGCGCTGGAGACTTTCCTGGACCAGCGCCAGCTGCCCGCGGTGGCCGCCACCCGCCCCTACGGCCTGTCGCGGCTGCAGCCGACGGGAGTGTGGCAGTACGCCTCGCTGGCCTCACTCTTGTCGCGCCAGCAGCGGGAGTTGGTGGCTCACTGGCTCGGCAGCGCTGAGGCGGACGGCGGCCCGCGGGCCGAGGCGTTCGTGAAGGAACTGTCCGGCGTGCGGGACCTTCGCCAGCTGGCCCGGATTCCGCTCTTCCAGCTCCTGCTCACCGGCATGCACCTGGCCGGGACTGCCCTGCCGCACAGGCGGTTCGAGGTGTACGCGGGCGCCATTGATCATCTGCTGGGGGAACATCCCGCCCGGCGTGAGACGGCGGCTGGCATCACCGCGGAGCCCACCGCACTGCACCCGGAAGACATCCGTCAGGTCCTGGCCCACGTTGCGCTGGCCCACCAGCAGCGCGGCGATGTCCAAGCCGTGCCCGAACAGACGGTCCGCGCGGACATCATCGACGCGCTTCGCGATCCACGACACCTCGCGCTGGATGCAGCGGGGGCCGCCGCGCAGGCGCGAGGGTTTGTCGACATCGCCGAGGGGCAGCTCGGCGTGCTGGTCCGGCAAGGCCCGCGCGAGATCGGCTTCCTGCACCGGGTCCTGCTGGAACAGCTGGCCGCCGAACAGGCCGCACAGCAGCTGTCCTTCGAGGAACTGCGCCGCCTGTTCGCCGAGGGAGCCCAGGACCCACGCTGGCATGAGGTGCTGTTGGCCATCCTGTGGCAGCTGCAGCGCACCGGGGAGACCAGTCGGCTGCTCCAGGAACTTGCCGAGCAGGCCGACGGGCCGGAACCGGAAGCACTGGCGGTGCGCGAGCTGGTGGCACAGGCGGTGTTCAGCGGGATCCGGCTGCCTCTCCCCCAGGCCCGGCGTCACGCCGCCACGATCCTGGAAGCGGTCGACAGCCACCCCCTCGTCGGGCACCGGCAGCGGCTGTTGTCGGCGTGTGTGGCCGGGCTGGACGATCCAGCAGTGAGCGGTGATCTGGTGCCGTACCTGTCACGTTGGGTTGCGGCCGGTCAGCCGCTGCCGTGGCAGGTGTTTTACCGGCTCGGGCAGGTGGCCGACGACCGGCAGCTGGCCAAGCCCGTCTGGCCACTGCTGGTGGCCGCGTTGAGGTCAGAGGACGTGCACGTGGCCTGGGCGGCCGCCCGCGCGCTCGCCGCCCGCTACGGGACGCGGGACGGGCAGGAGCACGTGGTTGAGGCGATGCTGACGGCGCTGCGCCACGCAGCCAGTGCCGATCACGCAGCCGTGACTCTGCACGGTCTGCTGCTGGGCTGGCCCGATGATGACCGGGTCACGGCCGCAGCCGCAGCTGCCCGGCAACAACAGGTGCTGGGGCTGCGGCTGACGGCCCTGGCCGCCGTCCTGGGCGTACTGCCTGGGCAGCACAGCACCGGCCGCAAGGCCGGCGGCTCGCAGCCGAAGGCCGTGACGGCCGAAGAGGGCGCCTGGCTGGTCAGCCGACTCGACACTGAGGATTTCACCGACGACGTGTGGAAGCCTGTGCTCGCCGACGCGATCGCGGCCGCCCTGCGTGAGGCTCCCGGCGAGGCCGAGCAGGTGCGCGACACCTGCCTGTCCATCGTGTCCGGTCAGCGCCCCGGGCAGGGTGACCGAGCTGTGGCCTGGAGTGTGCTGTTGCTGGTCTGGGCCCAGGATGCGACCGTCATCGACTACGTCTGCACCACGCTGGTGAACGACCCACACCAGATCCGGTTCCTTGGCATCGGGCCGCTGGCCCGCCCCTATTCTGGTCATACGGCCGTGGCCGCCGCGGCCGAGGAACTCCTGCAACAGGATCCACGGGCCTTCCTGGACTTCGAGCTCCCCTCCCTCGTTGCCCTGGACCGGGGTCCGGTGCTGCGGTCCGTGCTGCTGAAGGAGTTGCACGACAGCGAAGTCCCGCACTGGGCCGCCGATGCCCTGGCCGAGCACTGGGCCCACGACGCCGAAGTGCAGCAGGCGCTGTCCACGGCGCTGAACGGCGAGGCAGGCCGGGCATCACGGGTGGCCAACGCGGCCGTGCGAATCCTGGGCGCCGAGCAGGCCCGGGAGCGGCTGCTCGCCCTCCTTGCCACACCGGCACACGACAGCCGCTTCCGCAAGGAAATCGTCATCCACGCGCTGCTGGAGAGCTGCCAGCACCAGTCCCTGACCTCGGGGCCGGTGGCCGAGCAGATCGCCCGGGTATGCCTGGAGGCGGTGCAAGAGCCCGCCAACGAATACGAGTTCACTGCCGAAGCCGCGGTCGTCGCCGCCCTGCCCGCAACCGCTTCGGCCCGCGACCGGGCGGCCAGCATGCTGCGCAGAGCGCAGGCCCCACTTGGATCGCTTCTGGCCGGCTACGGCAGCGAGCTCTCCGCCCTCGAGCCCGTCCTTGACCTGGTGCGAGCCGCCCACCCGGTCCTGCCCACCGCCGCCCGCCTGCACCTGTGCACCCTGCTACGCGACCACCCCGGCGACAGCACCCTCATCCGGAAGCTGACCGCTCAGTGGCCAAACGAGCCCCACGACCTCATCCGCCCCGCCGCCTCCGCCGTCTTCCACACCCACCTGCTGCGCGACCACGACCGCGGCGCGCTTCCCGAACTGGAATGGCAGCAGGCCCAGTCCGTACTCCGCGACACCGCCTCAGGCCTCGGTCACAACAACTGGGCACGGCGGCGTGCCGCATGGGTGGGCATCTTACTGACCGGCCAACTCGGCCTGCTGGACGACCTCGTCGAACACGACGGCCGCCCCATCCGGCTGCCCCTGGGTGAGTTCATCAGCACCGACCTGGACCTGCTCGTGCTCGGCGAGATCGCCGACCACTGGCCCGCTCTACGCGCCCACTTCGGCGACACCCTCCTCACACGCCTCACCGGCGACATGCTCTCCCCCGCCACGGACACGGCCTGGGAGTATCTTGCGCTGGTCGCCGACCGCCACCCCCAGCTCGCGCAAGAACTCACCGCGGCCGTCGACCAGCAACCCCACCTCCTCACCCACGACACCGTGCTCGCCTGGTACGCCCACACTCACCGCGGCGAGCCGCACCTGCTGCGCACCCTGATCGACAACCTCCGGCCGAGCGACACCGGAAGCCGGGAGGTCGCACCCCTGCTCCTGGCCGACCCCCTGGTCCTCGGCCTCGACCCGGCGAGCGTGCAACGCGCACTGCACACCGAACTGGGCCCACGACACAGCGGTTACCCGCTCCCCGCCTCCGGTGCGTTCCTCGCCCTGGCCGCCGGGTTCCCCGACGACACAGCCGTCGTCGGCGCCTGGGAGGCCCTCCAGCGCGAGCGAGACCTGCACGGACACGTCGAGGTGGACGTGTCGGTGTATTACCCGCTGGCCTACGCAGCCGTCGAGACTGCCGGCTTCGTGGACCAGGTAGCCCACGACAGCGCATGGATCTGCAGTCACTTCACCAAGGACGTCGACCCGCCGTTCGCCCAGGCCGTCATCCGCCGCCTGGAGCGTGATCCCGAAGCTCGCGCTCAGGCCGACGCCACCATCGCCAGTGCGGATACCTCCGATGCCCAGGCCGCGCAGCTCGCCTCTCTTCGCAGCGCGGCCTCCACCCTGTCCCCGGACGTCGCGGACAACCTGCGCCAGCGGCTCCACCGGCAGCAAGGCTTTCAGCTGCCCGATGCCGTGCACGACTTCGTCACCGCCACAGAGGTCTCCGTCCCCGCTCTCCTGCTGCGCATGCTGCAGTCAGGAACAGGGCGATGACACGTCATGCGGCCCCAGTAGCAGCTCCCGACGGTCCTGGCTCACTTCTCTGGTGCCAGGCCGCCCGTCGCCGCGGTGCTGTACGAGCGGTATGCGGGACGCCTTCCCGACGCGTTGGAGGCCCTCGCCGGACCAGCGCACAGCTTCGTCGATCTGCCGCTCCACATCGCCTGGTCAGGACTGCGCACCTACGACCTCGACCGGCCCCGCCAGCGTATGAGCCTCTACCGCTCCGTGCTCGCCGAAGGGCAGCGCGAGGACATCACCTGCTTCCTGAACCGCGATCTCCTGCTCGCGCTATGGCCCACGATGAGGACCATGATCAGCAGGCCGTCCGCGACGCGTGGGAGACCGCCTTCCCAGAGCTTGAGCGCTGGGCGTCCGGCGCCGGGTGAGTGATCCAGCGCCCCCAGACGACCACCGATACGAGCGTGGATGCGGCGGCTGACGCCGTTCGGGCCCAGAAGCGTGGCGCCGCCGTGTGGCCCGTCGCGCCAGACGGCGAGCGTGACGTGCCGGCATCACGGCAACGGGCTCCACCGCCGGGAATGACGCCTTCACATCACGCAGCGGTGCGTACGTTCCGCAGTAGTGCGGCGGTCATCGCCAAGAGCGTCTCGGCCTCGGCCCGGTCGTATGCGAAGTCCCTGGTGACCGCGTCATTGTGCAGAGCGCCGCATGTCTGGCCGTACAGGGCGTCCTGGATCCGCCACCATCGCTCGGTCTGGCTGCACTGGCTGGGGACCTTCCTGCCGGGGTTGTCCCATCCCGCGTTCTCCCGGACCCACTCAAGTGCCCGCCTGATCTGCAGGATGGACGCGGGAATCTCACCCATGGTCAGCAGACGCTGCGCTTCTCGCAGGGTCCAGCCGACCTCGTCCCTCTCCGGATCGCCGAGCGGATACGGCACGGCCATCTCGAACGCCGCGGACGGCCCCAGCTGCGCGAGCTGCTGTTCCCACCGGCTCTTGGCGATGGTGATGTGCGCCGTGTCCTGGGCGCTCCCCGGGTAGCCGGGCGCCTGCGGCAGCGTCGCGTTGAGGTCGACCTCGAACCGTACGTCGCCGGTGCGGCCTTCCTCGATCGCATGGACCTGCAGTGACGTCAGCGGGAAGGACAGGTTCACACGGTGAACAGTGATCTTCGGGGTGTACGCCAGGTTCGCTGTGGTCCGGGCGAGCCGGTGGCGCTGCCCTGCCGTGTCGAGCCGAACAGGTCCGTCTCCAGGGCGAGGATCTTCCCAGCCTCGATGAAGGGCGACACCCCGACGGCGAGTTGGACGCTCAGCTCGTGCGCTCCCAGCGCACGCTTCAGCCACGCCTGATCGCTGCTGACCGTTGCGGTGAACCGGATGTCGTCGTCGAAGCGAAGTTCCTGCATAGCTCCCCCAAAGGGACGTGTCGATCACCCGATTCTGCCGGGCTGGACGTCCCGCCACCGCCCCTTTTCCAACCGGCCATGAGCCCCGCCGCGCACGCGAAGGGCCCCGTCTACGAGTCACGGACGGGGCCGGTTGGTCCCGTGGGCTCTACCGGATCGTGCGGCGGCACGAGGACGAGCTCTGCCACCACCGGGGCCGTGCTCAGCGCTCTTCGGAACCGCACCACTGACCGGACGGGGACGCACGGCCCGGTCGCGAGCCATGATCGAAAACGCCTCGACAGCACGAGACGCCTGCCGCCTCTCAGGACGGCTGCCCACGCAGCAGTAAACCGCCCCTGCACTCCATCAGCTCCCTGACCTGCGCAAACGCCGCCATACTTCTAGGGGTTCCCGAGGTATCCGCGACATTCCAGATCTAACACGTATCAGCAGGTCACAGACTCATGCACCTCTAACCAGGGGTCAACACTCCGCAGTTCAAGCTGGTCAGATCAGCACACCAACACCTCATGAGAATCCAGATCTGCCCCGACGCCCCAGCTCAACGTCCCCTCAGACACAGCGCAAAGCCGGGAACTCACAGAGCCCGAGAATCTCGGTGGTCTGCGCGAACATCCACCGCGATGTGCTCGGTCGGCCCGCGGCATGCAGCTGCTGCGGCACCTGGGACTGGTTGAGCGGGTGGATCTCCACCCGGATACCGCGTCCGTCGCGGTTCCGTGCCCAAGAGCGCGGCGACCAGGGAGGCGTTGCCAGCATAGCTGGCCAGGAGGAACGCAATCTGCCCCTGGTGGCCGGCCGGGAACCGGGGCGCGAACTCGGTGCGCTCCTCGGCCTGGAGAAGGGCCTCGCAGCGCGGCGTCTTCTTGTTGTTCCGGGCGAAAGGTGCGGTTGCGGACATGGTGCAGCAGGTTCTCGATCGTCCAGTGGCCACGGATCCAGGCAGCGAGTTGGGCGCCGGTGGCTGGGTCCCGTCTCCAGCGGACGACTTGGAGGGCCTGCTTCGCGTCGGGGTAGTCGATGTGGTGGAAGGCGGCCGTCTTGAGCCTGCGGATCTCTTGGCGGTGATGGGCGCGGGTGCGCTCGTAGTGGTCGAGGGTGATCTCGCGCCAGGGCAGCCGGCGGACGCGGTCGAAGAGGCCGGGGTGGTTGGCCTTGACGTGGGCGATGTAGTGGGCGCCGCGCTCGCGCTGTTAGGTGCCGTGGGCGTGCTGGTGTCCAGGGCGTCGGCGGTGATCACCGTGTGGGTCAGGTCTTGGGTATCCAGCAGCGGGGCGAAGGCGGGGATCTCGTTGCTCTTGTGGGCGACCTGGCGCTGGGCGAGGACGTCTCCGGTGTGGGTCATGGCGGCCAGCAGGGCGATGGCCGGGGGGTGGCGGTGCGCGAGCCGCGTACGGTCTTGCCGTCCACGGCGATCGGCCGCCGCGCGCCCGCGGCGGTGGGGGTATTCCGGGCAGTGAGGAAGGAGCCGATCGCGGCGTCCAGCGCATCACCGTCCAGACGGGCCAGCAGCCGGCGCACGGTGCCTGGATGCGGCACCGGGATCCGGCCGGTCAGTGGGTCGGGCGCGAAGCCCAGGGCTCGCAACGCCCAGCGCGGAGCGTCGGCGAGCCATTCACCGATCGCGGTCAGTGACCGTGCACCGGCCAGGACGCTTGCCGCGGCGGCCGACAGCAGCGGGACCAGCGGGTACAAGCGGCCCCGGCGACCCCTCGGGTCAGGTACGAGGGTCAGGTAGTGGTGCAATCGCACGGCATCGGCGACGGGCGCGGCGGCTTCGGCGCGGGTCAGTTGGTCCAGCACGCAGGGCGTGGGAGATGATGCGGGGGCAGGCACGGTCTCGCTCGGTTCTCATGGGTCTCGACAACCACATGATCACCGGCGCCGTGCCTGCTCTGTTACCGGCCCCAGACCAAGACATGACGGCACGTCACGGATTACTGCACCGAACCCGGACCAATCGCTTTCATACAAAGCCCCTGGTCCCGCCGGAACCCGCTGACCAGTGGCCCCGGCCGGACCCGCGCCAAGCTGCGGACCTCGCCGGCTCGGCCAATTGCCGCTCAACCGTTGCTCGCGGCTCTTTTCAAATGCCATCAAGGCAACAACTACAGGAGGATAATCCACCCGTTATCAAATTCGAAAATGACCAGCCCGAATTCCGGAGCAGCTACGAAGCCTGCGGTTCGTCAGTATTGAGATCAGCGCTTCCAGCCGACCCGAGCAAGGTCCAGTCGTGCTTACGCGAGAACTCTCGGAACTCCTCCGAATCCAAGTCCATCGCCTTACCCTTGGCTTGAAGCTCAACCATATCCTCGATGAAGTGCTCGAAACCTCCGGGAACCGAGATCTGCAGAAGACGCGGCACGGTCTCCCCTACCGGCTTAACCGCATGGGGAATCCCTGCAGGCAGGAACATAAAACTCCCCGGGCCGACCTCATACTGCTCGTCGTCAAAGGTCACCCGTAGCGTACCTTCCAGCATGAAGAAGAGTTCGTCCGCGGTTTCGTGGATGTGGAGTGGGAGGTCATGGTTCACCGAGACCTCAAGGACTGAGTACTGGCCGTCAGTATGGGCGGCGCCCGCTTTGAGCAAGTAGATCGGTGCGATGTTGACGCGAGTTTCCAGACCCTCGCCTGGTCCAAGTTTGATGAATCGAGCCTTCTGCGAGGATCGATCGGAATTGGTCTGCTTTGCATTCATCTTTGGAACTCCTTTTCTCGTGATTCGACCACTTGTACAACGCCGGTGGGGCGGTCAGGGCGGAGAAAGTAAGAAGTGGGGCGGGCGATGGGGCCCGGTGATCTGTGACGAACCGAGCCCCCGTACATGGGAATCGGAGCGGATGGCGGCTTCAGAGGCTGTACGGGCCGGAGCGTCCCCAGGCCACCAGTACAGCAAGGATCAGCAGGACGGCGTTGAGGCCGATCGCGGGGAATTCCTTCTTGCGGGCGTGGTACGTCGCGGCCAGCAGCATTGTTATACCGAGGCCGACGGCGGCCAGTGGTGTCAGCACGGTGGCGATACCGGTGGCCGCGGGCAGGATCAGCCCGAGGGCGCCGACGAACTCCACGATGCCGATGAAACGGACGGCGCCGGCTGAGAAGTCGGCCACCCAGGGCAGCTTCTCGACGAGCTTGTCCTTGGGCTGGGTGGTTTTCATGACACCGGCCATGGCAAACATGACGGCCAGTACGGCCTGCACGATCCACAGGAGTGCATCCGGGCGCCGCACCCCGCGCGGTGTCCTATGGGGCCGGTAGGGCAGCACCTGCCCAGCCGTTGCCTCAGGCGGCGTCGTACTCGGGGAAGAGCTGCTCGACGCGGTCACGCTTGGTGTACATGTCCCAGTACTGGTCGGCCAGCGCGTCCGGGTCGACGAGCGGGCCCGTGCCGGCCGAGCCGGTCTTGGCCAGGCTCCTCGCGGCGAGTTCGCCCATCTCGCTCCGGGCGATGAACGCGGCGATGGACAGGGTGCCGGCGTAGATGCCGGCGTCGGCCAGCTCGCCGTTGAGTGAGAAGAGCCAGTTGCGGGCGGCTGCCATGAGCGGGCCGACGCCGCTGGCGAAGGGGCGCGGGGAGCCGGCCGTGGCGCCGGTGGTCATCAGGAAGGCGCCGTCGCCGCGCTCGTTCCACTCCGGCAGCACGGCCTGGGCCACCTCGACCGGGGTGAGCAGGAGCAGCGGGCTGTCCTTGCGCAGGGTGGCCGCGTCCAGCTTCGCGGCGGGAGCGAAGGCCTGCTCGCCGCTGATCGGACCGTACTCGACCACGTCGATGCGACCGAAGTGGTCACGGATGGCCTGGACCGTGGCGCCGGCCTGCTCGGGCTTGGACAGGTCGGCGGTGAAACCGGCCGCGTCGATGCCTTCGGCCTTCAGCTCCTCGACGAGGGCGTCGAGACGCTCCTTGCCGCGGGCGATGAGCGCCACACGGAACCCCTCGCGGGCAAAGCGGCGCGCGACGGAGGCGCCGAGGCCCTTGCCGGCGCCGAAGATGGCGATCACCTTGGACATGGGATGTTCTCCCCTTCACTGTTCGGACTGCGGCGCGGTGGTGGGGTGGGGTGGAACAGGGTCCGGTTCATGTCGGACCGCCCGAGGGCGTCATCCTCGTGTGTTCCAGACGAGGGGGGCTTTGCGGATCCAGGTGTCGTCCTCGATCGTCTGGACGAGGAAGCGGGCGAGGTCGGCGCGGTTGATCCGGGCGCCGGGCTTTTCGGTGCCGGCCTCGGCGGCCCGTACGGGACCGCTGAGGGGCTTGTTGGTCAGGGTGACGGCGCGGGCCAGGGTCCAGTCGATGCCGGACGAGGCGCGGACGAGCTGGTCGAGGCCGGTGTGGTCCGCGAAGCCTGCTTTGATGTTCGACAGGTTGATGAACGCCTTGACCAGCGGGTTGAGCCGGGCCCAGTCGTCGCCGGCGCCCTGCGTGGATGTCAGCACGATGCGGGGTATGCCCTGTTCGCGCATGACGGTGAGCGTGTTGCGGGTGGCGTCGGTCATGAACGTCGGCGGGCTGACCGGCTTGGCCCACGGGTTGTCGGAGGCGCGGGCGTTGTTCAGCGCGCTGATCACCGCGTCGGTGCCTTCGGCGGCCCGACGGATGTCGTCGATGTCGGCGGGTGTGCCCTGGATCAGTTCGACGCCGGCCGGTGCCTGCACCGTGTCGGGGTTGCGGACGAGGGCGCGGACGTGGTGGCCGCGCCTGGCGGCGTGCTCCAGGACGTGGGTGCCGGTGCGGCCGCTGCCGCCGAGGACCAGGAGGTTGCTCATGGTGATCAAACGCCTTTCGGGCAGTTCAGGGGTGGATCACGCGGCCTGTCGGCCGGTCAGGGCAGAGCCCAGGCGGCGGGCCTCGTCGTGCGCCTTGGTCATGGACGCCTCGTGCACCGGCAGCAGCGGGGCCATCATCGGCACGTACGGGGCCATGGTCAGTTCGGGCAGGACCGTTGTCAGGTCGAGGCCGAGGTTGGCCGGGTGGCCCAGGACGGTTTCCAGCGTCGGCACCAGGTGGTCCATGCCGTGCTTGGGGGCGCCGGGGCCGTAGCCGCCGCCGCGTGCGGAGATCACCGTGGCGGGGCGGCCGAGGGTGGGAGGGGGTCCGTCGAAGCTCAGGGTGCGCCCGGCGACCATGATCTGGTCCAGCCATGCCTTGAACACGGACGGCATCGTGAGGTTGTACATCGGCACGGTGAAGAGGTAGGCGTCGGCGCCGAGGAACTCCTCGATCAGCTCGTCCTGGACCGCCGCGGCCTTCGCCTGTTCGGGGGTGTGCTCGGCGGGGTCGGTGGTGCGGGCGGTGATGCCGGCCGCGCTGAGGTGCGGGGCGGGGGAGGCGGCCAGGTCGCGGTGGACGACCGGGCCCTTCCACTCGTCACGGAAGGACCGGGCGACCTGACGGGAGACGGATGCCTCGTCGAGCGAGGAGGCGTCGATGTGCAGCAGGTAGGACATGGAGAATGCAGCCTTTCGAAACGATCAAGGGTGGGTCGGGGGGGATCGTGGGGTGACCGGTGGAGGTCAGCTGCGGGCCGGTACGGCGCAGCCGTCGGGGCCGCAGACCGCAGCGTCGCCGTCGGTCGTCAGGGTGAGCGGGTGGGACTCGTCCCAGGCCGTGCGCAGCACGTCGAGAAGGCCGTCGCTGTCCTGCGCTCCGGGGATGCCGTACCTGCCGTCGATGACGATGAAGGGCGCGCCGGTGGCGCCCAGGCGCTGGGCGCGGGCGGCATCGTCGCGGATGTGGCGCTGGTAGCGGTGCTCGGTGAGCGCCCGGCGGGTGCCCTCGCGGTCCAGGCCGATCTCCTGGCCCAGGTCGAGCAGGTCGTCCATGCTGAAGACGGGGCGGGCCCGGCCGAAGTAGGCGCGGAAGATCGTGTCCCAGGCTTCGCGGTTCTTGCCCTCGGCGGAGGCGTGGGCAAGGAACTCGTGCGCCAGGTCGGTGTTGCCGACCATGTTGTCCAGCACCTTGTAGGGACGGAGTCCCTCGGCCTCGGCCAGCGCCTCGATCCGGCGCGTGGACGCCTCGGCCTGGGAGCCGCCCATGCCGTGCCGGCGCAGGAGCGCGTCACGGACGCTGAACGTCTCACCCACGGGGAAGGAACTGCTCAGCGGGAACGAGTGGTGGACGATCTCCACCTCGTCGCCGTGCTCGAACCGCTCCACAGCCCGGTCCAGACGGTGGCTGCCCAGTCCGCACCAGGGGCAGGTGACCTCGGCCCAGACCTCGATCTTCATGACGCGCCTCCCATGCCTGCGCTGTTATTCCTACGTTTTGTTCGTAGCGCCATGATGGGCCAGTATGGGAGTCGATACAAAAGGCACATCGGTGTGTGTGCCGGAGAGGAATGTGCGTCATGGAGGTCACCGGCAGTTCGGGCGGCGCGGCGGCAGTGGGGCCCTGTGCCGCCATCCCCGCCGAGCACATGGAGTTCATCCGGCAGGTCCTCGACCGCGTCGGCGACAAGTGGAGCCTGCTGCTCATCGCGGTCGTGGAGTCCGGCCCGCTGCGCTACACCGACCTGCAGCGCCAGGTCCCCGGAATCTCCCAGCGGATGCTCACCCTCACGCTCCGCCAGCTCCACGAGGACGGTCTGATCACCCGCACCGCATACGCGGAGGTTCCGCCGCGCGTCGAGTACTCCCTCACCCCGCTGGGCCGCGGCCTGCACGAGATCGTGACCTCCCTGATCGGCTGGGCCGCCGACCACCACGACGAGATCCGCGCGCACCGGGCCCGCACCGCGGCACCAGCAGCCCGGTCCTGACCGCTCGGCGACCGGCTGTCGGCGCCGGGTGCAGCGCGGATGCCCGGCGCATCGTCTAGACAGATCGCATCGGGCCAACATTGACACGCTGCGCCATCTGATGCATGTTGGGCCACATGCCGAGAGCGAGCGGACCGTCGGCCAGGTCCTCGTCACCGGGGTCGACAGCGGCTTCGGTCCGGGCCGGATGCACGTGCCGACGCCGAACACCGCACTGTCCGGCCTCGGCAACCATGACGCCGACGCGCCCGCCGCACCGGGAGCCGCCCCCGACAGCCGGGCACCTCGCTCGGCAGAGCCTGCTGAACACCCTCGTCACCACGGCGGTGGCCGGCCCCGTGGCCATTCGAGGCGTCTCGCCGGGCAACCAGGCCAACGGCGCCGCCACCGTCGCCACGGTCCAGCCGGGGACCGGTGTGGAGCAGACGGCCGCCGGTCTTCCGCATACCGGCTGACTCGTCAGAGAGCCGGCACGAGTCGACCACGGCCGAGCCGGCATTCACGCACTAGGGAACGAGAGCGAGCAGTGTTCAAAGAATTCATGGGTCTCCCCCTGCACCCGCTTGCGGTGCACGCGGCGGTAGTGCTCATCCCGTTGCTGGCGCTGGGCGCTGCTGGATACGCCATGCTGCCCCGGTTCCGCCCCCAGTTGGGCTGGGTGGTGTGGGTGCTCGCGGTGGTGACTCCTCTCATGGCGATCGTCGCCCGGGAGTCCGGTGAAAGCCTGCAGGAAGTGGTCACCGAGAAGCACTACCCGAGCAGCGTGCTTCACAAGGTGGCGCAACACGCGGACTACGCCGACACATTGCAGCTTCTCAGTCTGGGACTCGGTATAACGACCATTCTGTTGTTGCTGCAGGTTCGCTCGAAGCGCGGAGCCCGTATGCCACGCTGGGCGCCTGCGGCGCTCGTGGTCGTCGTGGTGGGCCTCTCCGGCCTCAATCTCGTCTACTCGTACCTGGCCGGCGACTCGGGCGCCAAGCTGGTCTGGACCGGCGTGCTCTGACGCGCCGTCGGGCTTCGCCGGCGGTCAGGCAGTTCGCCGCCGTCCACGCAGGACGGGGTGGCGGTGGACGGCCTGACCGGAAACGCCGGAGCGGGTCGAACCGCTGCCCGGGGCCTGCGAATGGGAGGCGTGGGCCGAGGGCGTGACGGACGGCTGATCGTCACGACCAGCTCCACACCGGTCTGGCCTTCGACGGCATACAGCGCCCCTGGAAGCGTCGAGGCGGCTGCTCCGCCGCCCGCCAGTGCCCCGGTCGGCCCGTCCGACCTCGCTCCGCGGTGCTGAGAAGCCTCATTGCCGTTCTCACCGAGTTCGCGCCGGGTGCTGACACGCGCGGCCGCCGGGATACCGGGGGAGACGGGCGGGACGTCGGCGATCACCAGCGCCGGTGCCGAATCCGACGCCTCTGGCGTGCGGCGCCGTGGGTCTGCCGAGGGTGCGGGCGACCCGTGCCTACGTCGGTGCCGCGCGGTCAGTGCAGGTCCCGCCGGAAAGTTCTCGGGGCGGGCGAGCCGGCTGCCGGTTTGCATGCGCTGCCCGGCGCGTCCCATGGACTACTTCTCCTCGGAATACGTGACGACGCGCATGGGCCGCTGTCCGGAGGTTCGAGGAACCCCGCCCGACGCCACCACGGCACTCGCGGCCTGCACGCGGCCGCGACGGCGCTTGTGACCCACACAACGCAGAACAGCGCCACAGCAACGGCGGCAAGCACGGCGGCGCCGATCAGCCCCGCCGAGTGCAGGACCCTGGTCGCCACCGTGCCGGCGAAGCAGCCGAGGAGCACGTTACCGGTGCCCCAGACCAGCGACGCGTGCCGCGCTGCAGAAGAAGAAGCGGCGGTCCGGCATGCCGGACGCTCCGGCGGCGAAGGGCAGGAAGGCCCGGATGACTCCGACGAACCTGCCGGTGAGCACGGCGGTTCCGCCGTGACGCGTCAGGAACGTCTGGGCCATGCCGCTCCAGCTGTCGGATCGGAGCCGGCGCGCCAGCCGAGTGCCCGGATGCCGTTCGCAACGTCGGCCCAGCGCGTAACCGAGGCCAGGGGCCGCCGACCTGACGGTCGGCGGCCCCTCAAGCATGTCTCATACTCCCCGCCCTCCCCACACCGTCCGAAACCGGAACAAGTGAGGAAGACAAGCAGCTCAGGCCGATTTCAAAGAGTCTCATCACCGTTCGGAGCCGTGAGGCCGAGGCACGGCAGCACGCAGTCCTCAGGGCACTCCCCCACCGCTGCCGCTGCATGCGGGCCGAAGACGGGCCTTGGGTCATGCCGAAGGGGCGGGTGCGTAGACCACACCGGTCAGCTCCTCGGACAGCACCCACAGGCGGCGTGCGGTGTCAGGGTCCTCCGCCGCAGGGTCGGGGCGGACGACGGTGGGATGTCCGCGCAACTCCTTCCATCCGTCGGGGCCGAAGAACTGCCCGCCCTCGACGTCCGGTGCCGTCGCGGCGCGCAGTTGGGGGAGTGCGCCGATCTCGACGTCCTGGGCGAACAGCCGGTTGACGAGGGCGCCTCCCACCCGGAACAGGCCGGTCGGGCCGGTGCGCTGGAGGTTGGTGGCCGTGATCCCGGGGTGGGCGAGCAGGCTGCGTACCGGGCTGCCGGCCGCGCGGAGCCTGCGGTCGAGTTCCAGACCGAAAAGGACGTTGGCGAACTTCGACTGGTCGTAGTACTTCACGCGCTGGTACTTCCGGGCGCCGGAGAGGTCGTCGAAGTGGATCTGCCCGCCGTGATGCCCGATCGAGCTGACGGTCACCACACGCGGGTCACGCCCCTGCCGCAGCAGGTCCATGAGCAGGCCGGTGAGGGCGAAGTGGCCGAGGTGGTTACCGGCGAACTGTGACTCGTGGCCCTGGGGGCTCAGCGTTCGGGGTGGCGTCATGACACCCGCGTTGTTGATCAGGACGTCGACCTGCAGGGCGTCGTCGTGCGCGCGGGCGGCGAACGCCTTGACCGAGTCCAGGTCGGCGAGGTCGAGATGGCGCATCTCAAGGCTTGCGTCGGGATCGGCGGCGCGGATGCCGGCGACGGCCCGGCGGCCCTTGGCCTCGTTGCGTACGGCCATGACGACGTGCGCACCGTGCCGCGCCAGGTGGCGGGTGGTGGCCAGGCCGAGGCCGCTGTTGGCTCCGGTGACGACGAAGGTCCGGCCCGTCAGGTCGGGGATGCGGGATGCGGTCCATTTGCTGTCTGACATGAGACCCAGACTGCCGCCCATGGCACAGTGAGTCAATAAGAGCCTGGAGTGACTCATCTGGCTCGGACTAGCATCGGTGTCGTGGGAGATGCGAAGACGGCCCCGGCGGCCAACATGGCGGAGCGCAAACGCCTGCTCGTGCGCAGCGAACTGGCGGAGGCCGCGGTCAAGTTGCTGGCCGACCAGGGATTCGAAGAGACGACGGTCGACCAGATCGTGGCCGCCGTGGGAATGTCACGCCGTACGTTCTCGCGCTACTTCGATTCCAAGGAAGACGTGATCGTGCACATGCTGGCGGAAGCCGGCGTGAAGTTGTGCGCGGAGCTGAACGCCCGGCCCGCCGACGAGCCGCCCGCGGTGGCGTTGCGTCGTGCCCTGTCGGTGTTCACCTCGATGAGCGTCGGCAATCCGGCCAAGATGCTGCGCGTGAGCAGGCTGATCCTGGACACCCCGGCCCTTCTGGCCCGCTTCCTGGAGCGGCAGTCCCAGTGGCAGGCCGAGATGACCGGCATCCTCGCCCTGCGTGCCGGACTGGACCCGGACGTCGACCTGCGTCCTGCCGTCGCTGCCGGCGTCGCCCTGACGGCCTTCCAAGCCGCCCTGCGCCGCTGGGTGGACAGCGACGGCAGCGAAAGCCTGGACGAGGTCGTCGATCAGGCTCTTGCCCTGGTTGGACCGGTGATCGAACTCGGAGTCGATGCGGGCTGACCGACTCCGGACTGCATATCGGCCCGTCACAGGGCGACTGGTCAACACGCAGAAAAAACCGGATGTGGGCTGGATCCTGTGCGTCCTGCCAGGTTGGAGAACGTGGGCATGCCGAGGCCGATGGTGCGCTGGTGTGCTTTGGACCGAAGCGGCTGCGTACCGCGCTGATCAGCCGCCGCAGCCCGCCGTCCGCCGCGGCGATGGCCTCCCGGACGGAGAGACCGACTGAACCGCGGTAGAGATCGCCTTATAAGGACGAGTCGTTCTGAGCCGGTAGCGACGGCGGTGAGAGTGCCCGGACCTTCCGCGGCGTGGTCGTGGCACGTCACGCCGCCCTGGCAGGTCGTGATCGCTCGTCCTCTTGCCGCGCCCCACGCACCCGCACGCCTGAACACGCTCCGAGAGAAGGCCCGGCCTGCCATGACCGTAGCGCACCGCAGCGAGCACGACCTGCTCGGCGACCGCGACGTCCCCGCCGAGGCGTACTGGGGCATCCACACCCTGCGCGCCCGGGAAAACTTCGCCATCACAGGCACGCCGATTGCCGCCTGCCCGCATCTGATCGACGCTCTGGCCGGGGTGAAGGAAGCCGCCGCCCTGGCGAACGAGGAACTCGGCCTGCTGGATCCGAGGAAGGCGGCCGCCATTGTGGGGGCGTGCCGTGAGATCCGTGAGGGCAAGCTGCACGACCAGTTCGTCGTCGACGTCATCCAGGGCGGCGCCGGCACCTCCACCAACATGAACGCCAACGAGGTCGTGGCGAACCGGGCGCTGGAGCTACTGGGGCACGCCAGGGGCCAGTACGACTTCCTGCACCCCAACGAGGACGTCAACCTCGCCCAGTCGACGAACGACGTCTATCCGGCACGCTACGCCCTCGCGGACGTGGACGACGAAAGCCCCGGCCCCCGGGGTCGCCCCCACGGGTCGGCGCTTTCGTGCTCGGGCTGCTGATGCGGCGCGTTCACCCGCGGTGCGGGTGGCGCGGTCAGGCTCGGCCGGCCGCTACCGCCTTCTTGGGGGCGCGGGTGGCGGCGCGGGCGGTGCTCGCGGCCGGTGCCGTGCGCCGCCGTAGGCTCTTGAGGCCGACGGTGAGGGCGGTGGTGGTGAGGACGCCTGCGGCCACTGCTGCGGCGAACAGCCACGGCTGGCCGAGTTGGCCGGCGGCGAAGACACCGCCCCTGGGGTAGCTGATCGTGCTGCCGAGTTGCATGACCAGGGCGCCGGTGACGGCACCGCCGGCCATGGAGGCCGGGATCACCCGCAGCGGGTCGGCGAGGGCGAAGGGGGCCGCGCCCTCGGGGAGGAAGGCCGCGCCGAACAGCCAGGAGATCTTGCCGTAGCGCCGCTCGGCCTCGGTGAACAGGCTGCGGCGTACCAGGGTGGCGAGGGTCATGGCCATGGGGGGCACCATGCCGGCGGCCATGACGGCGGCCATGATGCTCATGTTGAGCGGGGTGAAATCCGCCGGATCGGGACCGCTCAGTTCCACCGCGCCGAAGGCGAATGCCGTCTTGGTGATCAGCCCGCCGAGGTCGGAGCAGGCCATCAGGCCGAGGAGCAGGCCGAGAGTGAGGGTGCTCTCGAACTCCAGGCCGGCCATTTCGTTGTAAAGCCACTTCGTCAGGGTCTTGAGCAGCGACCCGACGACCGCGAGGGTCACGAACAGCGTGATCACGGTGGCCAGCAGGGGGAACAGCACGGCGGTGGCGCTGTGCAGCGCCCGCTTGACGGGAATCCGCTGCAGAGCCAGGACGGCCGCACCGGCGACCACACCGGCGATCACACCGCACAGGACGCCGCCCTCGGCGACGATGGCGGCGACACCTCCGAGGAAGCCGGGGAGAATCGCCGACCGGTCCGCGACGCCGTGAGCGACGTAGGCCGCGATGACCGCGGGGAGGGTCTGCAGCGCGGTGAGACCGGCCATGTGCAGCATGGCCGCCCACGTCGGGGCGATCGTCCAGTCGCCGTTGGCCAGGGCTTGCGAGGCCCACTCGCCGACCTGAGGGCCGTGGATGGCGTAGGCGAGGACGATCAGCCCGGCGGCGAGCGCGGTGACGGCGCCCAGGTAAGGGGTGCCGGACACCAGGCACCTGCCGAGTCTGGTGTGGAAGTGCCGCTCCCGCACGGTGTCCTTGTCGATGAGGGCGGCCGGGTCGGTGGTGCGGTTACTGGGATGAGGCATGGTGAGGCTCCAGGTACGCGAGGTACGCGCCCACTCAGCAGGGCGGGGGACGAATCGATGCGACGGGCAGGTGTGAGATCGGCATCCGCGCGGGTGGGCCGCTTCTGCGGAGCACGCCGGGGGAAGGTACCGGCCGGCCAGGAGGCGGCCGGCACCTTCAGTCCTGCGGCCGAGCGGGCCGGGGCTGTTCCTTGTGGCCTAGTTGTCGTACCCGTGGACGAGGTCTGCGTCCTCGGCCTGGAGGATCGGGCCCATCTTCACGCCGACCATCGTCCAGCAGCCACAGTTGTGGGTGTTCCACAGGCGGGCTGAGTTGATGCCGGCGATGTGGGCAGTCCCATCCTGTGTGTAGACGGGGGCGCCGGAGTCACCCGGTACGGTGAACCCCCCGGGGATCCATCCGTTCCCGACCACGCGCCCTCCCTGATCGAACGTGAACCCATTGCCTCCGGAAATCCAGGTTCCCCGAGTGGACCGGGGTGTGAAGGTGTAATTCGTGTTGGTGACGGGGTGGCCGCAGTGGTTCATGGACACGGAACCGCTCACACACACCTGCAGGCCCGGGAAGACCTGCTGCACACTCTGAACGTCCTTTGTGGACTGACTGTAGGTGGTGCCCCCAGTCCAGATCCTGCCCCTGAACTGGGAACCCCGGAGTTCTTCCGCGTCGAGCTCCTTTATGACCCCGCGCACCGTACCGACGAAGGAGCCCCAGCCATTGTCGGTGTGGCGGTTCACAAACCTGTCGCCGTCGTTGCCGCAGTGCCCCGCCGTCACCAGGGACCGTTGCCCCGTCCAGACGTTCTGGACGGCGACTCCTGACGTGCACTGCGAATTGTCGCTGGTGTTGAGGGTCGCCATACCGCCGTAGTAGGGCGAACCGGAGTCGAAGCGGTTTGCCGTTTCCTCGAAGCGATTCTGCTCCACCTCGATCTTGTCCGGGTAGGCATCGAGCAGCGACTGCGTGACGGAGTCCGGAGCATCCGTATTGACCAGCACTTCGTCCTGCTTGGCGTCATAGGAGACGCCCACGGTGTACTGGTCCGCGTCGGCGTTCCACTGTTTCGCCGAAACCGTATTCACGAGCTGGTCCAGGTCGGCCTGGGTGAACTGGCTGATGTAGCCCCGGACGTTGTCCATACCGGCCGGGAACTCCGACTCCAGCTGGTTCTCGTCGGCGGGGGGTGTGTCCGCGGGCAGCGCGACCATCGTCAGGGAGCCGTCGTCGGCTGTGTAGACCCCGAGGGGGTGGTACTTCTGGACGACGTCGTTGAGGTCCTGGTACTGCTGCTGGCTCACCTGTGAGTCGGACGACGTATCGGTGTCGTCCGCGTAGGAGGGGACGGGCGATGCCAGGGTCACCACGGCGGTCGCGGCGACCGTGGCCAGCGCCGCGGCGAGGCGCCTTCTTCTCGTTGTGGTCCTCATCGTTCCTCTTTCTCGCGGAGGGAGCCGGCGGCCGGATCGGCAGGGCCGGCTCACGAAGGAGATGAATGGTGCGAACGGCGTGCGGGGCAGACCCGCTTCAGGGGAGTGGAGACGCACCCACGGCGGTGTGGGGGCTTTCCGTGCTCGTGAGGGTCTGAGCGGCACCAGATCGGAGGTTCCGCTGCGATGGGCTCGGCCCCGCGTGCTGTGTGCCATGCCGCGAGAACGCTGTTGTCGCGGCATCCACCTGTGTGTCGGCAATGACGATGCCGGTGCAGGTCAGGCCGAAACAATGGAGGACGTATTTAGTGGGGGTCGGCCGACATAAAATGGTGGTGGCCGATGACGTCGGCCCGAGCGGGCACTGCGCGTGACCGGAGCGAGGCGTCCCGCATTGGACGGTGATCGTATGGCGGCCCAGCACGGCTCCTCGGGACTCGGCCGGGGCTTCGCGTTCGTCGGTCGCCGCCACGAACTCGACCTGGTGCTCGCCGCCATCCGACAGCCACCGGCCGTGGTGAGGGTCGAGGGCGACGCCGGCATGGGCAAGTCCCGGCTGGTACGCGAAGCCACCGCAATCCTGAAGTCGGAAGGGTGGCGGGTGATGACAGGCTTCTGCCACCCGCTGCGTGAGCCCCTGCCGTACGGGCCGGTGATCGACGCGCTCGGCAAGATCGGTCCGTGGCTGCCAGACGGCGCTCTGCCGCCGTCCACCGGCGCGCTGGCCCCGCTGCTGCCGGACCTGGCCAACCGCCTGCCGCCGGCACCGGCAAAGCCACAGGGCCCAGGCGCAGCGCGCCACCAGCTGATCCGGGCGGTGCGCTCGGTGCTGGGGCACGTCGGCCCAGTGGTCCTGGTCGTCGAGGACGTGCACTGGGTCGACGACGCCACCCGCGAGCTGCTCCTACTGCTCGCCCGCGACCTGCCCGACCAGTTCGCGCTGGTGGTCACCTACCGGGCCGAGGACCTGCCGCCAGGCGCCGCGGCCCTGGGCGCGGCCTACCGCCCGCCGCCCGGCGCCAGCGGCACGGTGATCCGGCTGTCACCGCTGACCCGGACCGACGTGGCCGAACTGGCCGGTGCCGCGCTCGGCGCCCGGGCCACGCCCGAGCTGTGCGCGGCGCTCCACCACCGCAGCGAGGGCCTGCCGCTGGTCGCCGAGGAAGACCTGATCACGCTACGGGACCAGGCGCACCTCGACGTCAGGGAAGTGGAGCGGGCCGAGGTGCCGGGCGGCCTGCGGGAAGCGGTCAGCGAGCGGCTGACCTCCCTGTCGCCGGCCGGCGCGGCGGTCGTGAACGCGGCGGCCGTACTGGCCGTGCCGTCCACCGAGACGCTGCTCGCCGGGGTCGCCGCGCTGGACGGCGACGAGGCCGCGGACGGGCTGGTCGACGCGCTGCGGGCGGCCGTGCTGCGCGAGACTGCGAGCGGCCTCTACGGTTTTCGTCACGTGCTGGCCCAGCAGGTCGCCTACCGACACATCCCCGGGCCGCGCCGCACGCGCCTGCACCGGCGGGCGATCGACGAGCTCCAGACCCACGACCCGCTCCCGCTGGTGCAGATCGCCCACCACACCCTGGCCATCGGCGACCATCAGGGCTGGCTCGACCGCATCGAGCAGGCCGCCGACCAGGCCGTCGCACTGGGCGACACCGGCACCGCGGCCTTCCTCCTGCACCAGATCCTGGACCAGCCCGGAGTGGACACCGAACGGAGGTCCCGGGCCGCGCTCACGCTCGCCCGGATCATCAACTACGGCACCGACTACGCCGTGACCGTCCGCGGGCTGCGATCGGTGCTGGACGATCCGCGGCTGCCGGATGCCGTCCGGGGCGAGATCCGCCTGGGGCTCGGTGCGGCCATGCTCGTCGTCGGCGCGGACCCGGCCGGTTTCCGCGAGCTCGCCCACGCCGTCGACGAGCTGGCCACGCAGCCGCACAAAGCGTTGAGCGCGATGACCAACTTGGCCCTCAACGAGCGGGACGGTGCCGCCGCGCACGCGTGGGACTGGCAGGACCGAGCCGAGCGGACCGTCCGCGACAGCGCCGACGAGACGAGCCGGAGCAGGGTCCAGATCAACCGGCTCATCCTGATGGCTCGGGACGGCGATCCCGCCGTCTGGCCGCTGCTGGACCGGGTACCACGCCGAGATGCCGCCGGAGCGGTGCTGCGCCACGCCACCTACGCGCTGTACGCCCTCGCCGAGGTGGCATTCCAGCTCGGCCACGACCGGCGGGCCCGCACTCTGCTGCGCGAGGTCGAGGACTTGCTCGCTCACGCAGCCCACGAGCGCATCACCCGCGTTGTGGAGCTGCGCCTGGACTGGCTGGACGGGCGCTGGACCCGGCTGGAGGAGGATTACGCGGCCCTGGCGGATGCCCACCCCGACGTGAGGCAGATCAACATCGACCGGGCTCTGTGCCAGGGACACCTCGCCTTCGCCCGAGGGCTGCACTCCCTGGCCCACGACCACTTTGCCACCGCGGCGGCGGCCGCCAGCGGCACGAGCGAGGTGGACGCGAGCATCAGGATGGCCGCCGCACTCGCCGCTCTCCGGCTCGCCGAGGGTGACCCGCAGGCGGCCTGGACGATCGCCGAACCCGCGCTGTCGATGGTGCGAGGACTCAGGTCCTGGACTCGGACCATGGACCTCGTCCCGGTCGCGGCCGAGGCCGCGCTGGCCTGTGGGCACCACGCGTCGGTCGAACGACTCGTGGCGGAGGCCGAGTCGGACCTGCGCGACCGCGACGCGCCGGCCGCCTCGGCCGAACTGGCGCTGGCCCGAGGTGTGTTGCTCAGCGCCACCGAGCCGGCGCGGGCCGCCGAGCACTTCGCCGAGGCACAACACAGGTGGCGGGACATCGGCCGCCCCTACGAGGTCGCCAAGGCCGCCGAACGCCGGGGTGACGCCCTGACCTGCTCGTCTCCCGAAGACGCGGCGGCGCACCTGGCCGACGCCGCGCGCGGCTTCACCGAGCTCGGCGCGACCGGCGACGCCGCACGCTGCCAACACCGCCTGCGCGAACTCGGTGTCCAGACGTCGCGGCGACCGGGACGCCGCGGCTACGGAACCCAGCTGTCACCCCGTGAACGGGAAATCGCCAAGCTGCTCGCCGACGGCGCCACCAACCAGGACATCGCCCAGACCCTGTTCCTGTCCCCCAGCACCGTCGAGAAGCACGTGGCCCGCGTCCTGGCGAAACTGCGCACCGGGCGGAAGGACATCCAAAGCAGCCTGCCCGACTCCGACCGGCCCGGATCCCACGAACTCGCCTGAGAACGCGCCGAACACCACCGACAAGACTGTCGAGACGCCGAGCAGGGCCGTTGAACCGCGAAGAGCCGCTGACGTCGGCAGAGCCGATCGCATCTCTACCCTCGCCGGGCGTACCGTCGAGCGGCGCCGGCCGTGGAGCGATCTACCGAACGAGCCTGACGGTACGGAAGTTCGAGCGACAGTCGTGTTCCTCGGATTGGGAATCGCTTCTTATGGCAGGGTTCTGACGTATCACGCAGTCGACATGCTCGATCGCTGCCTGCTCTGCGACGACGAACTCCTCGCCGTGAGGCTCTCGGCCACGATCTCGCCTCCGAGACCGGCAACGACGCCATGCAGCTGCACGCCGCCAACGGCCTCGACGAGGACTTCCCCATCCAGCGCGTCTGGCGCGATCTGCAGACCACTTACGCACCCGCCGGCACAGGCGAAGTCCAACGCCGGCGCCTCGCGGAGAACCTCCTCCAGCAGGAGGAAGACGGCGTCAGCACCCGCACCCCGTGGTCAGTGCTGCACGCCGGCCGCGCCCTCGTGACCGACCAACCGGTCAGCGTCCAGGACTACCCGTGTACGGCACCCGCTTCGGCGCCTCCGGCCGGCCGGTGAGCCGAAGCCGCCGAAAACCCGGTTCCTGCGCCCGTCGCGTGCACCGTGCCTCGCGCACGGGAACGGGACCACCACGACACCGCCCCATCAACTCACTCGAAGGAGACCATCGTGACCACCCGCGGCCACCAGCCGACGCCCTCCCAACCGGCGGCCGGGAATGGGAGGACCGCCGGCCCAGCGCGCGGGGAGTGCGGGGCCGGCGGCAACGGTCGGCGGTCAGGCCCCGGGGTGCAGTCCGAGCCAGCCCGGTGAAGGGTCTCCCTTGACCTCACCGAAGTACAGGGCGAAGGTCTGCTTCCAGCGCTCGATCGCCGCGCGGTCGGCCATGAAGCGGGGGAAGCCGTCGAGGTTGCCGTTGGGGTACTCCCAGACGGGCTTCAGCCCGGTCGGCGGGGTGACGTCGGTGCGGACCGACCAGCCGTTGGTGGCGGCCTTCTGCTGCTCGACGGAGAGCCGCCAGTTCAGGTACAGCTTGGCGGCGGTGGGGTTCTTGGCCTGCTTGAGGATCGCGGCCCGCTGTCCCCAGGACATGAACGGCGCCTCCTCGGGCAGCACCCACTTGACCGGCCCGGTGGACAGCGGCGCGCCGGATCCGCCGATGCCGATGGCCTTCTGGCCGCTGGTGACGGCCGCGCTCGGGGTGTAGCTGCCGCGGGCGAACTGAAGGTCCTGGGTGGCCAGTCGAGCGAGCCAGTCCCAGCCGTACTTCTCCACGTAGAGGGTGTAGAGGTAGAGGACCGCGTCGTCGTCGTGCGGGTAGGAGGAGGCGATCTTCCCCTTCCAGCGGGCGTCGGCCAGGTCGAGCGGGCCGCTGGGGATGTCGGAGCCGACCGCGGCGGGACCGTACATGTAGCTGAAGGCACTCACCTGGACGGCGACCCACGCGCCGTGCGGGTCCTTGAAGGGAGCGTAGAGCTTGGAGAAACCGGCCGGCTTGTAGGCGAGCAGGCGGCCCTGCTCCTTCCAGCGCACGAAGTCCTGCACGGTCTGGAGCTGTACGACGTCGGGTATCAGGGTGTCGGTCGCGAACTGGTTGTCGACGCGGACGTCGTGGTACTTGCTGTAGTCGACGACCACCGTCAGGTCGATGCCCGGGAACCGGCTCTTGAAGCCGTTGCGGATCCCGTCCGCCTGGCTGGAGACATCGCCGCCGGCGTAGAGCACGAGCTTGCCGCCCTCCGCGAGGGCTGCCTGGTAGAGCTCGTCAAGAGTCCGCTTCTCCTCGGCGCCGCCCGTCGCCACGCGGCCCGCGGAGGCCTGGCCGGTGGCGGCCTGAGCGGGGGTGACGGAGGCAGCGGCGACACCGAGACCGAGAGCGGCGCCCGCTCCGGTGGCAAGCAGGCGGCGTCGGCTGGGAAGGCTGGTCATGGTGGGGGGAGCCTCTCTGTCCGTTCTGTTCTGTTCTCTTGCGTTTCGGTTGTCTGTGTGGTGCGGCTGGACCGCGGCGGCGGAGCAGCACGGCGCCCGGGTACGGCACGGGTGCCGTGCTGCTGCTGTGGGGTCAGAACATGGTGTTGTCGTTGGCGCTCTTCTCGGGCACCTCCTGGATCACGTCCCAGTGCTCGACGATCTTTCCGTCGGTGACGCGCCAGAAGTCCGCGACGGCCATGCCCCGGTCACCGGGCTTGAGGTGCAGGTTGCTGTGGGTGACCACCAGGTCCCCTTCGGCGACCGTACGCTTGATGTCCAGGCGCAGGTCGGGGAACTGCCCGCGCAGCCAGTGCACATAGCCGACGAACGCCTGCGGCCCGTCCTGCGCCTCGGGGTTGTGCTGGGTGTAGCTCTCGCCGAGGTGCGCGGCGGCGGCCGCCTCGGGCTGGTAGTCGTTGAAGGCCTGCTCGTA